>NZ_JBFAOF010000174.1:0-10351 GCF_040675125.1 Spirillospora sp. NPDC049652
GTGGCCGTCCGAGCCCGCGCCCGCGCCCTGGAAGAACCGGCGGCGGCGGAACACCGGGTGCTCGTGCCGGAGCCGGGACAGGATCCGGACGAACTCCAGGTCCCCGGCCGCCTCCTCCGCCGCCTCCCAGTCGATCCAGGTCAGCTCGTTGTCCTGGCAGTAGGCGTTGTTGTTGCCCTGCTGCGTCCGCGCCAGCTCGTCGCCGTGCGACAGCATCGGCACGCCCTGGGACAGGAACAGCGTCGCGAGGAAGTTGCGCCGCTGCCGCGCGCGCAGCTCGGTGATGGTCGGGTCGTCGGTCGGGCCCTCCGCGCCGCAGTTCCAGGCGCGGTTGTCGTCGGTCCCGTCCCGGTTGTCCTCGCCGTTGGCCTCGTTGTGCTTGCCCTCGTAGGCGACCAGGTCGGCCAGCGTGAACCCGTCGTGGCAGGTCACGAAGTTGACCGACGCGAACGGGCGGCGGGCGCTGTGCTCGTACAGGTCCGACGAGCCGGTCAGCCGGGACGCGAACTCCGGCAGCGTCTCGAACGACCCGCGCCAGAAGTCGCGCACGGTGTCGCGGTACTTGCCGTTCCACTCGCTCCACAGCGGCGGGAAGTTCCCGACCTGGTAGCCGCCCTCGCCGACGTCCCACGGCTCGGCGATCAGCTTGACCTGCGAGACCACCGGGTCCTGCTGGACGAGGTCGAAGAACGCCGCCAGCCGGTCCACGTCGTGCAGCTCCCGCGCGAGCGCGCTCGCCAGGTCGAACCGGAACCCGTCCACGTGCATCTCCAGGATCCAGTACCGCAGCGAGTCCATGATGAGCTGCAGCGCGTGCGGGCTGCGCACGTTCAGCGAATTGCCGCATCCGGTGTAGTCGAGGTGGTAGCGGCGGTCGTCGTCCCGCAACCGGTAATAGGACGAATTGTCGATGCCCCGGAAGGACATCGTCGGCCCCAGGTGGTCGCCTTCGGCGGTGTGGTTGTAGACCACGTCGAGAATGACCTCGATGCCCGCCTGGTGCAGCGTCCGCACCATCGCCTTGAATTCGAGGACCTGCTCTCCGCACTGCCCGGTCGCCGAATAGGTGTTGTGCGGCGCGAGAAAGCCGATGGTGTTGTAACCCCAGTAGTTCGTCAGCCCCCGGGCGACCATCGCGTGCTCGGGCACGAACTGGTGCACCGGCATCAGCTCGACCGCCGTCACGCCGAGTTCGAGCAGGTGGTCGATCATCACCGGGTGCGCCAGCCCCGCGTACGTGCCGCGCTGCTCCTCCGGGATCCCCGGATGGCGCATCGTGAGCCCGCGCACGTGCGCCTCGTAGATGACCGTCTGGTGGTACGGCGTGCGCGGCGGACGGTCGTCCGCCCAGTCGAAGAACGGGTTGATCACCACGTTCTTCGGCATGTAGGGCGCCGAGTCGTCGGTGTTCAGCTCGTCCGGATCGCCGAACCGGTACGAGAACAGCGCCTCGTGCCACCGCACCTCGCCCTCGACCGCCTTCCCGTAGGGGTCGAGCAGCAGCTTGGCCGGATTGCACCGGTCGCCGGTCTCCGGCGTGTACGGCCCGTGCACGCGGTACCCGTACCGCTGCCCGGGGCCGACGCCCGGCAGGTATCCGTGCCACACGAACCCGTCCACCTCGGGCAGGACGATCCGCTCCTCCTTCCCGTCCGCCTCGAACAGGCAGACCTCCACCTGCTCCGCCACCTCGGAGAACAGCCCGAAATTGGTACCCGACCCGTCCCAGGTCGCTCCCAGCGGAAAAGCGTCCCCTGGCCAGACCTCTCGCATCGCCGTCTCACTCCTCGAACGCATACCGCCTGTTCCCGTCGACCCACACCTACCCACCAAAGCGTCATTTCTTCGGCGGGCGTCCACACACGGCGGTGAAGGCTCACTCCGGCAGGCTCAGGCGGGGCCGCTGAGCGAGGACCTCCGGGACACGGTCGAGGGAACGGGCCTGCGCGACCAGCTCGGTGTCGATGCAGCCGAGCAGCCAATAGAGCGTGGCATGGCGCTTCTCCAGCGGCCGGTCGTGAATCGGCTCGTAGTGCATGACCCGGTTCCTGAACAGCACCATGCTGAGGAAGGGCCGGTGCAGCTTGCGGCGCGGGCCGGTACCCGGGGAACGAGCGGTGAAGCACCGGGACCCAGAAACCCCGGTCGGACGCCGTGCTCAGCAGCTCCACCCAGAAACCGAAGGTCAGCTCGGCGACCACGTCGTCGGGCGTGACGGACCGGTTGTGGTCGCGGGCGACCTTGCGGCGGGCCTTGCGCTTGGCGTCGTCGACCTTGAGCCGCGACTCCGGGAGGAGCGGAGCCACCCGCCACCAGTCGTCGCACCCGTGGTGCTCGCGCAGCCGGTCATGGAGCGAGTTGCGGAGCGACACCTCCAGCCAGTGCAGCGGCCCGTAGAAGGCGGCGGAGATCTCCACGTTCCACGCGTACAGCCGCAGAACGTCCTCGGCCTCCCTGTTCGTCGCGTGGAGGTAGGGGCCGAGGCGCGGGTGGGACAGGGCGCGGCACAGCCACTCGGGCGGAGGGGTGATGGTCATCGAGCGCTCCCGGGGGGAAAGCCGTTGGGGGAACGGCGTTTCGGTGGTAGTCTTCTTCTTGGAAGCCCCGGGTCCGCCTCTGCATCGCATGCCGCCCGGGGCACAGTTCTTTCTACGGCGAGTCCGCTTGGCGGGCTCGCCGTTTTTTTGGTGCTGGGAAAACCCTACAGTCGCCGGAGATGTGCTGGTGAAAGGACAAATCCGGGTCTAATTGGTCATTCCGGGAATTGCCAGACCGTTTCGTCGCCGGACGTTCTCTCCGTGGGACGCATGCCGATTTTCGCGGCCACCGACGCGGACGGCGTGTTGTCCGGGTGGACGGCGGCGACGATCGTGCTGACGTTCTGGGCGCGCAGCCAGGCGACCAGCGCCTGCGCGGCCTCGGTGGCGAAGCCGAAGCCCTGGTACGGCATGCCGACGACCCATGCGATCCAGGTCTCGGCGGGCGTCACCGTCGCCTGGACGGTGCCGATCGCCTGCCCGTCGCGGGCCCGCCGGACGATCCAGTTCAGCCAGCCCTCCTGGTGGAAGGGGGAGGGGCCCTCGGCGAGGCGGGCGTACCGCGCCCGCAGCTCGGGGAGGGGCAGCGGGTCGCCGCCGATGTGGTCGTGCAGGCGCGGGTCGTCCAGGACCTCGGCCATCTCGTCCGCGTGGTGGACGGTCAGGGGCTCCAGGACGAGGCGGCGGGTGCGGAGCGTCTCCGCCAGCGGGCCGAACACCCGGCCGAGCCTAGGGGATCATCCGCCGCGCCCCCCGCCGCACCACGCGTCACGCGAGGCCGAGTGTGCCGGCCGGGGCGGACGCGCGGTCAGGAGGACGGACGGAGGCGCTCGGCCCAGACGCCCTCGGGATGCTCGCGCGGCGGGAGCCAGAGCCAGGGCTGGGTGCGGCGGAAGTCGAGGGTGGTGCCGGGCTGCCAGGGGAACAGGTCGCCGCCGTCCGGCCAGACGACCTGGAGGAAGGGCAGGGGCGGGCGGCGGTAGAACGACACGGCGCCGGGGAAGGCGGCGCGGTACCAGGTCGGCTCGACCGTGCGGAAGGACGCCGGGTGGCCGCGCGCGACCTCGGGATCGACATCCCCGTCGTTCGGCGCGGTACCGTCCGCGGTGCGGCGGCCGAGGGTGTTGAGGGTCTCCTCCATCTCGTAGACGTCGCCGCCGAACATCGCGAGTTCCGCCGCGCCGAAGCTGTGCCAGAGGCCGATGCTGTAGACCCAGCCGGGAGTCCGCTCCTCGGGCTGGACGAGCACCACGCTGAACCCGTACTGCGCGATGTGCACGATCGTGCGGAGGTTGAAGGTGTCCATGCGGTCGCGGTCACCGTAGTCGTGGTCCAGTACGCAGTGGCACTCGCGGCGGCCGTCGGACATGCCGCCAGCTTACGATCATTTCCCCCGAACGGCCGGGCGCGCGCCTCCCGCCCCCCGGACGTCCCTCAGCAACGCGTCGGGCTCTGCCTCACGGCGGCGAACCCCGCGGGAGCGGTCATGGCAGGTCAGGCCCGGGCGAACCCCGCGGTGGTCGCGCGGCGCCGGGCTCAGCGGGCCGTCTTGCGGCGGGGGCGGACGGCCTGCTCGGTCCAGAAAGGGGTCATGACCCGTTCGAGCGCGCCGGCGACGGTGCGGAGTTCGTCGCGTGACAGGGGGGCGAACACCTCGGCGGCCACGTCGTCGGCCAGTGACCGCCCGCGACGGAACACCTCCCGTCCCTCGTCGGTGATGCGGACGGAGTGGCGCCGCCGGTCCTTCGGGTCGCGGGCGCGCTCGCAGAGGCCGCGCTGCTCCAGGTCGTCCACGAGGCCGACCATCAGCGTGGGGTCGAGCAGGAGGTAGCCGGCCATCTCCTGCTGGGACAGGGTGCCGGACGTGCTGAGCATCGAGAGCACCAGGAAGTGCCGGACGCGGAGGCCGAGCGCTTCGAGCGACTCCTCCAGCCGCTGCTCCATCCACCAGCCGCACTTGGAGAGCTGGAACCCGGTCACGGAGGCGAGCCCCGCCGGCAGCCCGCCGCGCAGGGGCTTCTCGTCAGCCATGACGTCAGGCTATAGCGCTTCGAGCGTCCGGCCCGACGATTGTCGCTTGACTGGATAATCGAGAAGTTCGATTATCTAGCGGTGGCATTGACTCTCGGCCTCTACGGCCTGAACCTCCAGACCTGCGCGAACCCCCGCGCCTCCGCGCGGATCGCCGCGCTCGCCGAGGAGCTCGGATACGACTCGCTGTGGGCCGGCGACCACGTCGTGCTGCCGAGCCCCCGCACCGACCTCTCGCCCCTGGACCCGCGGGCCCCCTTCCTGGATCCGGTCGCCACGCTCAGCCACCTCGCCGCGAGCACCGGACGGATCGCGCTCGGCACGGGCGTCATCGTCCTGCCGCAGCGGAACCCGCTGATCCTCGCCAAGCAGCTCGCGAGCGTGGACGTGCTGAGCGGTGGACGGCTGGTCTTCGGCCTGGCTGCCGGCTACCTCGAACCGGAACTGCGGGCACTGGGCGTCCCGCTCGGCGAACGCGGGTCCCGCACGGACGAGCACCTGGCCGCCATCCGGTCGCTCTGGTACGACGAGCGGCCCGCCTTCCACGGCAGGCATGCCGACTTCGAGGGGGTGGACGCCCACCCGCGTCCGGTGCAGCGGCCGGTGCCGGTCGTCGTGGGCGGACACGGCTCGGCGGCCCTGCGCCGCGCGGCACGCGAGGCGGACGGATGGTTCGGCTGGATGCTGGGCCGCCGCGCTGCCGCCGAGTCGGTCGCGCGGCTCCGCGCGGCCGCGGCGGACCATGGCCGCGCCCTGCACGTCTCGGTCTCGCCGCCGAAGCCGCCGACCCCCGAGACCGTCCGCGACTACGCGGAACTGGGTGTCGACCGGCTGATCATCGTTCCGCCGCTGAACGCTCCCCTCGGCGACCTCGAACGGTTCGTCCGCGCCCACGCCCCGGCTGAGATCGGCGCCCAGCCGGTGGGCGCGGAGGGGTAGGCGCGCGTGCGCCGCGCCGCCTCCCCCGGACCGGCTGCCTAGAATCGGCTGCGAAATCGTTGACGAACTCGGTGAGTCGGCGCGGCCGTGGTGAGTGGGGAATGCATGTCTGCTGGGGAAGTCGCCGGTCCGGTGGACGTGGCCGCCGAGATCCGCGAGGCGATCGTGCGCGGCGAGTTCGCGCCCGACCAGCGCCTCGTCGAGGCGGACCTGGCGCGCCGGTTCGGGGCCAGCCGCGGCGGCGTCCGCACCGCGCTGCTGGAACTCGCGGGGGAGGGCCTGGTCGAGCGCGTCCAGAACCGGGGTGCGCGGGTCCGGGCCGTCACGGTGGCGGAGGCCGTCGAGATCTGCGAGGTCCGGATGGTCGTCGAGGGCCTGTGCGCCGCGAAGGCCGCCGAGCGCGTGACCGATGAGGAGGCCGCCGAACTGCGCGCGGTCGGCGCGTCCATGCGGGCGGCGGTGGCCTCAGGCGACGTCGTAACGTACTCGGAGCTGAACCAGGCGCTGCACCGGCGGATCCGTGAGATCAGCGGGCAGCGGACGGCCGCCGACGTGCTGGAGCGGTTGCGCGCGCAGCACGTCCGGCACCAGTTCCGGCTGGCCCTGACGCCCGGCCGGCCGAATGTGTCGCTGGCCGAGCACGAGGCGGTCATCGACGAGATCTGCGCGCGCGACGCGGCCGCGGCCGAGCGCGCCATGCGCCGCCACCTCGCCAGCGTCATCACGGCCCTCCAGACCGGCTGACCTCGTCCCGGATTGTTGACAATCGGCCCGTGTGCGCGTCGACGGTGTCCGGATTCTGGCTGGTCGCAGCGTTGAAGGCTGCATGTGTCGACAGAATTGTTAACAATACGGCAGGATGGGGGAGCCCGGCGGCCTCGGAGCGGCCGGGTTCTCCGTTCAGCGTCCAGGGGGTCCCATGAGCACACCGTCCAGCGCCTCCGGCTCGCTGCTGGTGGTCAGCGCGCACGCCGGTGACTTCGTCTGGCGGGCGGGCGGCGCGATCGCGCTCGCCGCCGAGCGCGGCGACCGGGCCACGGTGGTGTGCCTGAGCTACGGCGAGCGCGGTGAGTCCGCCCGCGCGTGGCGCGAGGGCAGGGAACTGGCGGAGATCAAGCAGATCCGCCGGGCCGAGGCCGAGGCGGCCGCCGCCGAGCTCGGCGCGCGGATCGAGTTCTTCGACGCGGGCGACTACCCGCTGGTGGAGAGCCGGGAGCTGGTCGACCGGCTCGTCCGGCTCTACCGGGAGGTCGAGCCGACCGTCGTGCTCACCCACACGCTCGCCGACCCCTACAACGGCGACCACCCGGCCGCCGCGCGGATGGCGCTGCAGGCGCGGGTGCTGGCGCAGGCCATCGGGTACGACGCGCCCGGCGAGCCGCTCGGCGCGCCGCCGGTGTTCTTCTTCGAACCGCACCAGCCGGAGCAGTGCGACTTCCGCCCGGACGTCCTGCTCGACATCACCCCGGTGTTCGAGCGCAAGCGCAAGGCGATGGAGTGCCTGCCGGCGCAGGAGCACATGTGGCGCTACTACGGCGACCTGGCGCGGCGGCGGGGCGTCCAGCTCAAGCGCAACGCGGGGCCGAACCTCGGGCTGGCGCACGAGACGATGGCCGAGGCGTTCGTCCGCCTCTACCCGCAGACCACGGACGTGCTGGCATGAGGACGGTCGTCGTCACCGACCCGCCGCGCGCCGACCCGGCGACGGTCGACGAGCTCGCGCCGTTCGGCGTCGCGACCGTCCACGAGGCGCTGGGACGCACCGGCTACCTCGGCCCTGGCCTGCGTCCGATCCAGCGGGACGCGCGCATCGCCGGGACGGCGGTCACCGTGCTGTCCTGGCCGGGCGACAACCTGATGATCCACGTGGCGGTGGAGCAGTGCCGGCCGGGGGACGTCCTGGTCGTCACGACCACCTCGCCGTCCACCGACGGGATGTTCGGGGAGCTGTTCGCGACGGCGCTGCGTTACCGGGGCGTGCGCGGCCTGGTCATCGACGCGGGCGTGCGCGACGTCGCCGAGCTGCGCGCGATGGGCTTCCCGGTCTGGTCGGCGGCGGTCAGCGCGCAGGGGACGGTGAAGGCGACACCCGGCTCGGTCAACGTGCCCGTCACCGTCGGCGGTCAGCTCGTCCGGCCGGGGGACGTGATCCTCGCGGACGACGACGGCGTGATGCGCGTCCGGCGCGAGGACGCCGGCCGGGCCGTGCGGGCGGCGCGGGCGCGCGCCGCCAAGGAGGAGGCGACCCGCCGCGCCTTCCAGGACGGCGAGCTGGGCCTCGACCGGTACGGGCTGCGCCCGCGGCTGGCCGAACTCGGCGTCGAGTACCTCACCCATGACGAGTACGAGCGGCAGGACGGCGGCCGGTGAACGGCGTGCGCTGCATGGTGATGCGCGGCGGCACGTCCAAGGGCGCGTACTTCCTCGCCGCCGACCTGCCGTCCGACCCCGCCGAGCGCGACGACCTGCTGCTGCGGACGATGGGGGCGCCCGACCCGCGCCAGATCGACGGGATCGGCGGCGCGCACCCGCTGACCAGCAAGGTGGCCGTCGTCGCGCCGTCGGCGGACCCCGGCGCGGACGTGGACTACCTGTTCCTCCAGGTCGGCGTGGACGCGCCGACCGTCTCGGACCGGCAGAACTGCGGCAACCTGCTGGCCGGCGTGGGCCCCTTCGCGGTCGAGCGCGGCCTGGTCCGTCCCGGGGACGCCGAGACGGCCGTCCGGATCCGGATGCTCAACTCCGGCGGCGTCGCGACCGCGCGCTTCCCGACGCCCGGCGGGACGGTCGAGTACGCGGGCACGACGGCGATCTCCGGCGTGCTGGGCACGGCCGCGCCCGTCCGGCTGGACTTCGAGGAGACCGAGGGGTCGGCCACCGGCGCACTGCTGCCCACCGGACGCGTCCGGGACGTCATCGACGGCGTCGAGGTGACGTGCGTCGACAACGGGATGCCGGTCGTCGTCGCCGACGCGGCCGCGTTCGGCCTCACCGGCGCGGAGAGCCCGGCCGACCTGGAGGCCGACGATGACCTGCGCGAACGCGTGCAGCGCCTGCGCCTCCGGGCCGGCGAGCTGATGGGCCTCGGGGACGTCACGCACGCGTCCGTCCCCAAGACCACCCTCGTCTCCGCGCCGCGCGACGGCGGGACGGTCTCCACGCGCACCTTCATCCCGCTGCGCGTCCACGAGTCCATCGGGGTGCTCGGCGCGGTCACCGTCGCCACCGCGATGCTCCTGGACGGCGCGGTCGGCCGCGAGCACGCCGTGCTCCCCGCCCCCGGCGAGCCGATCGGCGTCGAGCACCCCGCCGGACGGCTGGACGTCCTGGTGGAGGTCGAGGGCGGCGCCGTCCGCCGGGCCGGTCTCGTCCGCACCGCGCGCAAGCTCTTCGACGGCACCGTCTTCCCCCGCCCCGCGACGTCCCCGCCTCCCGCGACTTCCTGACCTGGAGCCCCCATGCACGAGATCGCCCACATCGGCCACGCCGAGCTGCTCACCCCCGACCTGGACGGCAGCCTGCGGTTCTTCACCGACTTCCTCGGCCTGACCGTCTGCGGCGAGGCCGAGGGCCGCGTCTACCTGCGTACCTACGACGACTACGAGCACCACAGCCTGGTCCTGACGGCGTCGGACCGGCCGGGCCTCGGCCGCACCGCGCTGCGCACGTCCGGCGAGGAGGCGCTGCGGCGGCGGGTCGAGGCGCTGGAGGCGGCGGGCCGCGCGGGCCGGTGGGTCGAGGACGAGCCCGGACTCGGCAGGCTGTACGTCACCACCGACCCCGACGGCCACGAGCTGGCGCTCTACTGGGAGAGCGAGTGGTTCGAGGCGCCCGCGGAGACCCGGCCCGCCCTGAAGAACCAGCCGCAGGCCAAGCCGAACCGGGGCGTCGGCGTGCGCCGCCTGGACCACGTCAACTACCTCGCGTCCGACGTGATGGCGAACGCCGAGTTCCAGGAGCGCGTCCTCGGGGCGCGCTCCACCGAGCAGATCCGGCTGGACTCGGGGAAGATCGCGGCGCGCTGGATGACGTTCACCAACAAGTCCTACGACCTCGTCTACACCTCGGACTGGACGGGGAGCAGCGGCCGCCTGCACCACATCGCGTTCGCCACCGACACCCGCGAGGAGATCCTGCGCGCCGCGGACCTCGCCATCGACACCGGCGTCTTCATCGAGACCGGCCCGCACAAGCACGCGATCCAGCAGACGTTCTTCCTGTACGTGTACGAGCCCGGCGGCAACCGCATCGAGCTGTGCAACCCGCTGACCCGCCTGGTGCTGGCGCCCGACTGGAAGCTCGTCACCTGGACCGAGCCCGAGCGCGCCAAGGGCCAGGCGTGGGGGCTGAAGACGATCGAGTCCTTCCACACCCACGGCACCCCGCCCGTCGAGTAGCACCGCCGCCCGGCCCGGCCCCGGAGGGACGGGGCATGGCGATATTGATCTTGGCGTGGTTCACTGGCGGGACGGGGCCGTTGTTGTAGTCCGGGTCGGTGGGACGCCCGGGGTCGGAGAGCGGATGCGGCCTATGAGCGTGGACGGTCGGTCGGTCACCGGACGGGTCGTCTCGCCCCTCCTGGTGGGGCGGGACGAGGAGATGGCGCGGCTCGTGGCCGCGGTGTCCCGGGCCCCCGCGGTCGTCGTGGTCACCGGCGAGGCGGGCATCGGCAAGACCCGGCTCGTCGCCGAGATGACCGCCCGCCCCGAGCTCCGCGGCCTGCGCGTCCTCGCCGGGACCTGCCGCCGCATCCGCGAGCCGTTCCCCCTCGGCCCCATCGTCGAGGCCCTCCGCGACACCGGTCCCGCCCTCCGCGACGTCGGCTCGCCCCTGCGCGACGCCGG
>NZ_JBFAOF010000175.1:0-10283 GCF_040675125.1 Spirillospora sp. NPDC049652
GCCGGTCCGAGCCCATGTCGACCCAGAGGGCCACCGGCCCGCCGCCCCGCACCGGCCCGACCGCCCACATCCGCGGGCCGTTGCGGACGTGCTCGTCGTACCAGGTGCCCTCCCGTCCCGACCGGGCGATCGCGGCGACCGCGGGCGGCATCTCGTCCGTGCTGGTGACGACGTCCCGCAGCTCGGCGCCCGTCCGCTCGTGCGCCTCCACCTCCCGGCTGAGGCTGGACAGCGCCCGGCTCCGGCCCTCGCCGAGCATCCGGTCGTGGCTCAGCCGGTGGACGAGCAGCCCGTCGGCGACCGCGACCGCCAGCGCCGCGCCGGCGACCAGCGAGCCGAGCTTCCAGGGCAGCGACCGGAACGCCGACCAGCGCAGCGCGGCCCCCTCCCGCGGACCGTTCTCCGCGGCGGGGCGGGCCGCGTCACCCGCGTCACCCGCGTCAGTCGTGTGAGCCATGTGATCCCTGTGGGCCATGTCAGCGCCGCAGCTTGTAGCCGAAGCCGCGGACCGTCTCGATCCGGTCGGCGCCGATCTTGGCCCGGAGCCGCTGGACGGCCAGGTCCACGACCCGGCTGTCGCCGTCCCAGGCGTGGTCCCACACGCTGCCGAGCAGCGTCCGGCGGCCGAGCACCACGCCCGGCTGGGCGGCGAACTCCAGCAGCAGCCGCAGCTCGGTCGGGGTCAGCGCCACCGGACGGCCGTCCCGGCGCACCTCCATGCCCGCGGTGTCCACGGTGACGTCGCCGAAGGCCAGCACCGTCGCGGGCTCCCCCGGCTCCGCGGCGGCCGCCCAGTCCGAGCTGCGCCGCAGGACCGACCGGATGCGCGCGACCAGGACGGCCGTGTCGACCGGCTTCACCACGTAGTCGTCCGCCCCCGCCTCCAGGCCGGACACCACGTCCAGGCCGTCGCCGCGCGCCGACATCATGACGATGGGGACCAGGCTGGTCTCCCGGACGCGGCGGCACAGCCCGATCCCGTCCAGGCCGGGCAGCATGACGTCCAGGAGCAGCACGTCGTGCGCCCGCCCGCCCGGACCGCCGGCGCGGAACGCCTCCAGCCCGGCCAGCCCGTCCGCCGCCGTCTCGACCGTGTAGCCGTAGCGCTCCAGCGCCAGGCCGACCGTCCTGCGGATCACCTCGTCGTCCTCGACGAGGAGCACGTGCGTCATCCCGTCTGCGCCCACCGTGTCCCCGTGCCCCCGTGTTTCCGTGTCCCCGCGTCCGCCCGGAGCCCGCTCGACCGGCGCGGACGCCCCGGCGCACGAGGCTACCCGCCCCCTTCCAGGCCCATGTGTCCCGCCGGACCGATGGACCTCACCGAAGGGTTATTCACGTTGGGAGTCCGCATCACTACGTTTTGTAATCGTGGCGTGGCGGTCACGTCCGGTCGGCCCCGGCGGAAGGCAGGTCAGCGGTGCAGATCCGTTCCACAACGACGGCCCCGGCGTCATCCCCCGCGACGTCAGCCTCCGCAGCGTCACCCTCCCCGGCGTCACCCTCCGCGGTGTCAGACCTCGCGTCCGCGCCCTCCGCGGCGTCACCGGCCGCCGCGGCCCCCTCCGTCGCGTCCCCGGCGTCGCCCCCGGACGGCCCGCCCGGCACGGTGGCCCCGGCGCATCCCGCCACGGTTCCCGCGGACCTGGCCGAACGGCTCGCCGCCATCCCCTGCGGCCCGACCGGGCTCGGCACCTCCGGCTGCCGAATCGGCCCGATCGCCCCCGTCCCCGACGTCCCGGAGCCGCCGCGGGAACTGCAGGCCGCCGAGCTCCCCGAGGTCCCGGAGATCCGGTCGGCCATGTCGGCGCCGACGGTCGAGACCACCGCCCGTCCCGAGCCCCGCCCGGAGGCCGTCCCCACGGTCGCGCCCGGTCCCCTGACCGCTTCGCCCGCCGTCTCACCGTCCGCCACGCCGTCCGCCTCCCCCGGCTTCTCACTCCCCGGCCCGCCGACCGCCTCCCTGCCCGCGGCCCCTCCGGACACGCCACCCGCGGCCCCTGCGGCGTCCCCGCCCGCCGCCCCTCCGGCCTCGCCGCCGGCGACGGGGTCCAAGGCCGGCGACCACCGGGACGACGAGGACGTGTCCGCCCGGCGCATCAAGGGGCTGAAGTTCCACCCGCCGCTGCGCGACGACCGGGCCCTGGCCGACCGGGTCAACGAGCGGCTCATGACGTGGGCCGAGAAGGAGGTCGAGCTCTACCCGGGTGACGAGCTGCGCGCGATGTTCCTCGCCTTCGACCCCGGCCGCTCGGTCGTCCTGTGCCATCCGGACGCGGCGTCCTTCGAGCACCTGGTGGCCGCCGGGATGCTGTACATCGGCGAGAACGCCGTGGACGACTACTTCTGCGAGCCCGACCTCGGCGGCACCCCCGACGGCCTCGGCGCGCGGCTGCTGGTGGCGCAGACGGCGATCGACCCGCTGCACACCTCCAAGGAGCAGACCCCCAGGTGGCTGGCCGGGATCGCCTCGCACCCCGCGCTGCGCTGCATGCGGTCGGCCATGAACTACTTCGAGCGGATCGCGACGCCCGCGCAGGCCCACCGGTACCGGCACGACATCTGCAACCTCTACCTCGGCTACTGCGCCGAGGCCGCGTGCATCCAGACCGGCCGCACGCCCTCGGTGTGGGAGTACCTGGCGCACCGGCAGTTCAACAACTTCCGGCCCTGCCTGACCATCACCGACGCGGTCGGCGGCTACGAGCTGCCCGCGCACGTGTTCGCGCGGCCGGACGTGCAGCGCGCGACCGGGCTCTCCTCGAACGCAAGCACGATCGTCAACGACCTGTTCTCGCTGCGCAAGGAGATGGCCCAGGAGCGCGTCCACCACAGCCTGCCCACGGTCATCGCCGCCGAGGAGGGCTGCGGGATCCAGGAGGCCTTCCAGAAGACGATCGACATCCACAACGAGCTGATGGACGACTTCGAGTCGCTGTCGGCGCTGCTCGCCCCCACCGACCCGGTCCTCGGCCGCTACCTGGCGGGCCTGTCGAACTGGGTCGCGGGCAACCACGAGTGGCACTCCGGGCTGGTCGGCACCAGGTACGCCACGTCCCCCTGAACCGCCCGCCCGGCCCCCCGACCTCCCTCCCCCCGAACCCCGCACCAACGAGGAGATGATCCATGTCCCAGCCCGCTCTGACCTCCTACCAGGGTGACGTCGCCGCCTACTGGAACGCCGAGGCCGACCCGGTGAACATCCGGCTCGGCGAGGTGGACGGGTTCTTCCACCACCACTACGGCATCGGCGAACCGACCCCCGGCGTCGCCGAGGCGGGTGATGAGGCGGTGATCGCCGACCTGCACCGGCTGGAGACCGCGCAGGCGCACCTGCTGCTGGACCACCTGGGCTTCGCGGGCGGCGGGCTCGGCCCCGAGCACCGCGTCCTGGACGCCGGGTGCGGCCGGGGCGGCAGCAGCTTCCTGGCCAACCAGCGCTTCGGCTGCCGGGTGGACGGGGTGTCCATCTCCGCCAAGCAGGTGAAGTTCGCCAACGAGCAGGCCGCGCAGCGCGGCGTCGCCGACCGGGTCGCGTTCCACCTGGCGAACATGCTCGACACGGGCCTGCCCGCAGGGGAGTTCCACTCGATCTGGAACAACGAGTCGACGATGTACGTCGACCTGTACGACCTGTTCGCCGCGCACTCCCGGCTGCTGGCCCGGGGCGGGCGGTACGTCACGATCACCGGCTGCTACAACGACGTGTACGGGCAGATCCCGTCCAAGGCGGTCTCGACCATCAACGCGCACTACGAGTGCGGCGTGCACTCGCGGCGCACCTACTTCTCCGCGATGGCCGCCAACCGGCTGATCCCGGCCCGCGTCCTCGACCTGACCGCCGCGACCATCCCGTACTGGGAGCTGCGGGCGAGGTCGTCGGTGGCCACCGGGATCGAGGAGGCGTTCCTGTCGTCCTACAAGGACGGCTCGTTCCAGTACCTCCTGATCGCCGCCGACCGGGTCTGAGGGGCGCCGGGAGGCGGCGCGCGCGGCCCGGCCGGCGCCCGTCCGGCGGGGCCGCGCGCGTCAGGCGGACGTCTCCGGCGAGAAACCCGGGGTTCAACGCGTGTAAACACTTCCACCCGGGCGGGTAAGGCTGCACCCTGGATGGCACACATGCCGCAGGGACGGTGGCAGGCTCCCGCAGGAGGGGACCGTGACAGTGAGACCGGAGGGCGGCCCGCGCGTCGTCGCGGGCGTGGACGACTCGCCCGGAGCGCGCTGCGCCCTGTCGTGGGCGATCGGTGAGGCCCGGCTCCGGGGTCTGCCGCTGCTGGTCGTGCACGCCGCCCCGCTCCCGCCGCACGTGTCGGCGGCGGGCCAGATCGGCTGCGGCATCACCGACGCGCTGCGCGCGGCGGGCGCCGACCTGATCGCCCGCACGCTGTCGGAGGTCGCGGACGGCTGCCCGCACGGCGTCGACATGACCGCGCTCGCGCTGGTCGGCGAGCCCGGGGCGACGCTGGTCCGGCTCGCCCGCGAGGACGACATCCTCGTGGTCGGGCACGGCGACCGGAGCCTGCTGTCCCGGGTCATCCGGCCGTCGGTGCGGCTGCACTGCGCCCGGCGGACGCGGGCGACGCTGGTGTGCGTCCGCCCGCCGTCGTTCGACTCCCTGCTCGACTCCCTCGCCGTCCCGGACCATCCGCCGGTCGCGGCGTCCGAGCCGCCCCTCCTCCGCCGCCTCGCGCGCCGCCGCCGCAGACCGGTCTGACCGCGCGGCGGCCCCCTGCGGCGTCATCGCCGGATTTCGACGGCGGGCCCCGGAACCGGGTGGTTCCGGGGCCCGCCGCCTGTCTCGGGTCAGGAGAAGGACCACGCGAAGACGTGGAGGGTCCCGCCGCTCGCGGGAGCGTTCAGCGTGAGGCTCTTGACCTGCTTGCCGGACGCGAGGGCGATCGGCGACGAGCCGAAGACGTAGACGTTGATCTTCTGCGTGCCGCCGTCGGCGGAGTTGCGGTAGGGGGTCTTGAGGACGGTCTGGTTGCCGTACCGGGGCGGGTAGGCGTCGGCGCCGAGCGCCCAGTCGGAGAACGCGAGGTCGGACTTCTGCGTGCTGCCGTCGGTGTAGGTGATCGTGACGCTGGACGGGGAGTCGCCGTTGCCGCCCGCGCCGAGGAACGCCAGCCGGGTGCCCTGCGGCGGTTGCGGCAGGTCGATCGTCTGGCCCTGCGCCTGGACGTTGTCGAACTGGCCGGGCCGCCGGGACGGCCAGGTGAAGGTGAAGCCGTTCCAGGTCAGCGCGGCTCCGGGCTTGGCGCCGGCGGCGGCCAGGGCCTGCGCGGAGTAGGACCAGCCGCCGCCGTCGAAGTCGGCCGCCCCGGACGTCCCGTCGGAGGAGATGCCCGCGTTGTTCTGGTACCACTCGATGGTGCCCCTGTGCGCGACGTTCAGCGACACCGCCGCCTCGCCCGCGTCCGAGACGTCGAACGGCACGGAGTGGATGTCGATCGCGGCGTCGGCGGCGACCGACAGCGTGACCTGCTGCTCCGCCTGCCCGTGGTCGGGGACGGTGAGGGTTCCGGACGGCGGGCTGACGGTCACGCCCGCCGGGGGCTTGGCGGTCCAGGACACGTTCCCGCCCTTGCCGAGCGCCTGGACCCGCAGCGTCGTGGTCACGGTGCCGCCCGGCTCGACCGCGGCGATGCCCGGGGTGGCGGCCGAGACGAACGCGTGCGCGCCCTCGTTGAAGGAGGGCGGCACGTCGCCGTCACCGGTGCCGAGCGTGGTGTTCGGCTGCGCGCCCATGGTGTAGTCGAGCCGTCCGCCGCCGGTGGTGAACGATTCGGGGAGCCACAGCCGTGCCGAGTCCTTGCCGTCCACCTTGAGCGACTGGATGTAGGGGTTCGCGGACGCGCCCGGCGCGTTGACGGTGAAGCGCTGCCCGGACGACCGGCTGATCTCGACCTTGTCGAAGGCCGGCCCGTTCACGACGAGCTCGGCCCGTCCGGGGATGACCGGGTACATGCCGATGGACGCCCACACGTACCAGGCGGACATCGTGCCGAGGTCGTCGTTGCCGACCAGCCCGCCGGGCGTCGGCTTGTACAGCTCTGTGCGCGCGCGGTTCACCACGTCCTGCGTCTTGTAGGGCGTGCCGCTCCAGGCGTACAGCCAGGGCGTCTGGAGGGACGGCTCGTTGCCCAGGTAGGCGTACGGCTCGTGCGGGCCCGCGTTGAGCTTGGTGAAGAAGGCGTCGAGGCGCTTGGCCGCCGCGTCCCGGCCGCCGATGAGGTCGAACAGGCCGCCGACGTTCTGGTAGGCCATCCAGCTGTACTGCGCGCCGTTGCCCTCCACGTAGTGGCTGGAGTCGGCCGGGTCGAACGGGGTGGTGAACGAGCCGTCCGCCAGGCGCGGCTGGATCCAGCCGTTGGCGGGGTTGAAGACGTTCTGCCAGTTCTGCGCGCGGCCCATGAAGGCGCCGGCGGTGGAGTCGTCGCCGAGGCGCCGGGCGAGCTGCGCGATGCCGAAGTCGGCCAGGCCGTACTCCAGGGTGGTCGAGGTGTCACCCGGCACGAAGCCGCGCCGCAGGTACTGGGCGTTGCCGGGGCGCTCGGTGTACCCGGACTTCGCGCCGACCCGGTTCGCGCCGTCCACCATCGCGGCGAGCGCGCCCCTGGCGTCGAAGTCGCGGGCGCCGAACGCGTACGCCGACGAGACGATCGAGTGGTAGGGGTCGCCGACCATGACGCCGGTGACGGTGTTCTGGTGCGACCAGCGGTCCCACACGTTCCCGATCTGGTGCGCGTCGTCGTACATCGACTGGGCGATGTCGGAGCCGACGTCCGGCGCGAGGAACGAGATGAGCTGGGCCTCGCTGCGGTAGATGTCCCAGCCCGAGAACGTCGCGTACTGGTGGTGGCCGGGGCGCACCTTGTGCGTGCGGTAGTCGAAGCCGGTGTAGGTGCCGTCCGCGTCGTCGAACACGTACGGCTGGAGCAGCGCGTGGTACAGCGCGGTGTAGAACGTGCGCAGCCGGTCCTCCGGGCCACCGGTGACCTTCACCTGGGCGAGTCTGCTCCGCCACGCGGCGGCGGCGGACTCGCGGACCCGGTCGAAGCCGCGGCCGCCGATCTCGGCGCGGAGGTTGGCGCGCGCTCCGGCGACGCTCACGTACGACAGCCCGGTCCGCATCTGGACGGGCTTGGCGGAGTCGAACTGCAGGTAGACGCCGGAGCCGGGCCCCTTGACGTTGACGCCGCCGGTGAAGGCCCGCTGGTTCTGGACGGGCTTGCCGCTGGGGGTGTTGTTCAGCCGTCCGTTCGGCTTGGCGGTCTGCGGGACGCGGTCGGGCGACTTGCCTCGGGCGACCGCGTCGCCGGGTTCGACCGAGTCGTCCTTCCAGGTGCCGAACGCCTTGATGGGCTGGTCGAAGGTGGCGTGGAAGTAGACGTAGTAGCGGGTGGACGCGCCGCAGAAGCCGCCGGTCTTGGCCCAGCCCTCGACCGTGTTCCCGCTGACGGTGGCCTCGGCGTCGTCCACGCCGTGGATGGAGCCGGTGACGTTGAGCAGGAGCGTGCCGGCCTTCCCGGTGGGGAAGGTGAACCTGCCGACGCCGCCGCGCGTGGAGGCGGTCAGCTCGGTCTTCACGCCGGCGTCGTCGGTCACGGCGTAGTAGCCGGGGTCCGCCCGCTCGTTCTCGTGCTTGAAGGTCCGCACGTAGTCGTCGCCGTGGGTGGCGGGCGAGCGTCCGACCGTGCCGGACAGCGGGATGACGGGGAAGTCCTGCGCGCCGGTGCAGCCCGGACCGGAGATGTGGGTCATGGAGAACCCGCGCAGGCGGTCGTCCTCGTACTTGTAGCCGCCGCCCGCGTTGCGCACGGTGTCGGGGCTCCACTGCATCATCCCGAACGGGGCGACCGCGCCGGGGAAGTTCTCCCCCGCGCCGCCGCCGTGCCCGAAGTCCGGGCCTCCGTCCTGGGTGCCGACGAACGTGTTGACGTAGGAGGTCGGGTCGGCCGCGGCCTGGGCGGTCTGCGCGGCGGCGACGGGGAGCAGCGGGATCAGGAGCAGGGCGGACGGGAGGACGAGACGCCGCCTGTCCAGGCGCCGTCGGGGTGGACGTCGGGGTGGACGCGGCCTGTGCATACGCGCTCCTTCGAGACAACGTTGTCAGGACGCCCTAGATCGTGGGCCCCGACTTCGGGCGCGTCAAGGCCCCAATCAAGCCACAAGAGCTACAACCGGGCCGAAAACACACACTGGCCTCGACCGACTTCGTTGACAACGTTGTCCCGCTCTTGGCGGTGGCCGCGCCCGCCCGGACGGGTCAGAGCGGGCGGACGGGTCAGAGCGGGCGGACGGGTCAGAGCGGGCGCGGGCCCCGGCGGACGAGGCGGGTCGGCAGGACGGTCTCGGCGGGCCAGGAGCGGTCGCCGCCGATGCGGTCGAACAGCCGGGCCGCGGCCGTGCGGCCGAGCTCGCCGACGTCGTAGGCGATGACGGTGAACGGGCGCGGCATGAGGTCGGCGAGCTCGAAGTCGTCGAAGCCGAGCAGGTCGGCGTCCGCGCCGAGCCGGTTCAGCTCGGCCAGCACGCCGACGGTGATCCGGTTGTTGCCGCAGAAGAACGCCGTCGGCGGGTCGCCGCCGGCCATCATCGCGGCGGCCGCGGCGGCCGCCTGCTCCGGATGGGCGACGTCCGTCCTGACCAGGGCGTCGTCGTAGGGGACGCCGGCCGCGGCGAGCGCGGCGCGGACCCCGGCGAGGCGTTCGCGGGCGGTGTAGATCGTGGTGGAGTCGCTGAGCACGCCGATGCGGCGGTGGCCGTCCCCGAGCAGCGCCTCGACCCCGGCGCGGGTGCCGCCCGCGTTGTCGATCAGGACGCTGTCGGCCAGGATGCCCGCCGGCGGCCGGTCGAGGAACACCACCTGGGTGTTCATCTCCAGCTCGGGGCGCATGTAGGAGTGGTCGCCGCCGGCCGGGACGATGACCAGGCCGTCCACCCGGCGCTGGCACAGCTCCAGGAACAGCTGGCGTTCGAGCTCGGGGTCCTCCTCGGAGCTGGCGGTGATCAGGTGGGTGCCGCGCTCGCGCGCGTAGCGGCCGACGGCGGCGGCGAGCGCGGAGTAGAACGGGTTGGCGAGGTCCTCGATGACCAGGCCGATCGTGGCGGTGCGCGCGCCCGACCGGAGCGAGCTGGCGATGTGGTTGCGGCGGAAGCCGAGCCCGCTGATCGCCGCGAGCACCCGCTCGGTGACCTCGGGACGCACCGAGGGGGCGTTGTTGATGACCCGGGACACGGTCTTGACGCTCACCCCGGCGGCGGCGGCCACGTCGGAGATCGTGGGGCGTCGGGGCTTGTCCTGGTTCGTCACGGTCCAACGTTATCCCCGCCGGGTCCGGCGGGATGTCCGTGTGCGCCGATCGCCCGTGCGGAAGGCCGCGCGACCGTGAGTTTTCCGGGGCCGCCGGGTCACGGCGTGGTCACGGCGTCCGCCCGGCTGTTGACAACGATGTCATTCCGGCCGATGTTGGCGGCGACGGCCCCGACCGAGAGGTGGAGCGACGCGTGCGACCCCTCCCCCTGCCCGCCAACCAGCCGCGCCACTTCTACCGGGGCGGCTCGGCGATCGCCCGGTTCCGCGGCGAGCGCCCGCCCGACGACCGGCGTCCCGAGGACTGGGTCGGGTCGGCGACCGGCCGGATCGACGACGCGTCCGCCGGGGTGACCGTCCTGCCGGACGGCCGCCCGCTGCCCGACGCGCTCGCCGCCGACCCGCTCGGCTGGCTCGGCGCCGCGCACGTCCGCCGCTGGGGGGACTCGACGGCGCTGCTGGTGAAGCTGCTGGACGCCGGGCAGCGGCTGCCGGTGCACTGCCATCCGAGCCGGGCGTTCGCCCGGGAGCACCTGGGCAGCGCGTTCGGCAAGACCGAGGCGTGGCTGGTGCTGGAGACCGCCGATCCGGGCGGCGGCTGGGTGCGGCTCGGGTTCCGCGAGGAGGTCCCCCCGGAGCGGATGCGCGCCTGGTCGGCCGCGCAGGACACCGAGGCGATGCTCGCGGCCACCCACCGGATGCGGGTGCGTGCCGGTGACGCGGTGCTGGTCCCGGCCGGGATCCCGCACTCGGTCGACGCGGGCGTCTTCGTCGTCGAGCTCCAGGAGCCGACCGACTTCAGCGTCATGCTGGAGTGGAAGGGCTTCGCGCCGGACGGCGACGAGTCCGGGCACCTCAAGCTCGGCTGGGATCTCGCGCTGCGGTGCGTGGACCTGCGCGCCTGGACGCTGGGCGAGGTGGCCGGGCTCGTGCGCACGCGCGAACAGATGCCGGTGGTGGACGGGGG
>NZ_JBFAOF010000176.1:0-10278 GCF_040675125.1 Spirillospora sp. NPDC049652
GCCCGGCCGCGGCCGCCGCCAGCGGCCCGGCGAACGCGGTCGGCTCGAACACGACCAGATCGGCGCGCCAGGAGCCGAGCAGCCGCTCCAGATCGCCGGTCATGCTCTCGGCGATCGCGTCCAGCAGCCCCAGCACCCGGGGCCCGCCGCCCTTCCCCGGCGGGCCGGTGGCGATGTCGCGGAAGACCGGCACCGCGTCGATGTCGCGTCCCACCGGCGCGGCGGGCAGGCCCGCGCGCCGGACGTCGGCGGTCAGGGCGGGCGGCGCGGCGACGAGCACGTCGTGCCCGCGCAACCGGCACGCCCACGCGGTCGGGACGAGCGCGTACAGATGTGAGGGCCACGCCCAGGTGACGAAGACGATGCGCATCGTCCCAGGCCAGCATCCCCCGGTCGACGCCACCTCCACCGGCAGTCGAGCCGGGCGCGAACCGGCCGCCGCACAGTTCAGGGCGGAATCGGCGAATCGGGACGAACCGGCGAACCGGCGAACCGGAGGGCGGAATGCGGGTCAGTGCCAGCAAGGAGACCTGCGCGGTCAGCAGCCTGTGCGTGTACCGCGTCCCCGAGGTCTTCGACCAGGACGAGGACGGCCACGTCGAGATCATCGACCCCGAGCCGCCCGAAGAGCTGCGCGAGCGTGTGCGCGGCGCGGCCGCCGGCTGCCCCACGGACTCCATCCGCGTCGAGTAGGAGGACAGATGGACATCGGAGTGTGCCTTCCGACGACCGTGCACGACGCGGACGGCGACCGGCTGGTCGAGTACGCGCGCCGCGCCGACCGGCTCGGGTTCAGCAGCCTGACCGTCACCGACCGGATCGTCTACGACAACTACGACGGGATCGTCGCGCTCGCCGCCGCGGCGGCCGTCACCGAGCGGATCACCCTGGTGACCGGCATCCTGCTCGCCGCCGCCCGGCCGAGCCCGGTGGAGGTCGCCAAGCAGCTCGCCAGCCTCGACCGGCTCTCGAACGGACGGCTCGTCGTCGGCGTCTCCGCCGGGATGCGCGCGGACGACTACGAGGCGACCGGCACCGACCACGGCACGCGCGGCGCGCGCCTCGACGCGATGATCGAGCAGATGCGGGAGGTCTGGCAGGGCCGGGGGCCGGTGCCGGGAGTGGGCCCGCGCCCGGTGCGCGGCGACATCCCGATCTGGGGCGGCGGAACCTCTCCGGGGGCGTTGCGCCGCGCCGCCCGCCACGGCATCGGCTGGATCTCGCCCGGCGGCGCGCTGCCCAAGTTCACCGAACTCGCCGACGAGGTCAGGCGGCTGTGGGCGGAGGAGGACCGCGAGGGCGCGCCGCGGCTGGCCGCCGACTGCTACGTGTCCCTCGGCCCGGACGGCGCGGCCGCCGCGGACAAGCACCTGTCGGACTTCTACGCCTTCCTCGGCCCGCACGCCCAGTTCCTGGTCAAGGGCGCGATCACCGACGAGGCGCGGCTGCGCGAGGTCGTCGACGGCTACGCGGCGGCCGGCTGCGACGAGCTGATGCTGCTGCCCTGCACCGACGACCCCGGCCACCTCGACAGGATGGCCGACGTCACGCTGGCGGGCTCCCGATGAGCCGCCTGCGCGTGCTGGTCATCGGCGCCGGCCTCGGCGGCCTGGCGCTGGCCCAGGGGCTCCGCCAGGCCGGTGTCGAGGTCGAGGTGTTCGAGCGGGACGCCTCGCCCCGCGGCCGGATGCAGGGCTACCGGCTGCGGCTCCTGCCCGAGGGCGAGCAGGCGTTGCGCGACTGCGCGCCGCAGCGCGTGCAGGAGCTGCTGACCGTCACCTCCAACAAGCGCTACAACCACGGCTGGTCGGCCTACGACGAGAACCTCGTCCCGCAGTGGACGCCGACGTTCGACGACCCGCGCGGCGACGCCGACGAGAGCATGGGCGCGCTCGACCGCGCGACGCTGCGCCGCTGCCTGCTCGCCGGGCTGGACGACGTGGTCCACTTCGGCAGGCGCTTCGTCCGCTGTTCCGTCAGCGGTGACGGCGGCGCGGTGGTGGCGCACTTCGCCGACGGCGGTACCGCGACCGGGGACGTGCTGGTCGCGGCCGACGGCGCGAACTCGCAGGTCCGCCGGCACCTGCGTCCGGGCGACCAGCCGACCGACCTCGGCGTGCGGACGATCCTGTCCCGCACGCCGCGCGACCGGGCGATCGAGGCCGGGCTGCCCGAGGTGGTGCGGGACCGGACCGTCTACGTCATCGGCTCGGACGGCCACCACCTCGGACTGATGCCGATGGTCTACCGGACCCCGCCGCGCGACGCCGCGCGGCGGCTCTGGCCCGGTCTGGAGTTCGACTACAACGACGACTACTACATGTCGGTGTTCAACGCGCAGACCGACGTGCTGGGCATGTCCGACGCCGACTTCTTCGCCATGGACGGCGAGGCGCTGCGGTCGCTGGTGCTGGAACGCACCGCGAGCTGGCATCCCGATCTGCGCGCCATGTTCGAGCACGCCGAACCGGCCGAGACGTTCCCGATCGCCATGCGCGTGAAGCTACCCGTCGAGCACTGGGAACCCGGCCCGGTGATCCCGCTGGGCGACGCCTGGCACACCATGCCGCCGTCCGGCGGGTTCGGGGCCAACACCGCCCTGCGCGACGCGGCCGAACTGTCGGCGGCGCTCGCGGCGGTGGACCGGGGCGAGCGGGATCTGGCCGACGCGTCGGGCGCCTACCAGACGGCGATGGCCGAGTACGCGACCGAGGCGATCAACACCTCCCTGCGGATCGCCCAGTGGTCGATCCACATCGACATGCCCGTCCAAGCGAAGGAAGCCGCCCAGTGACGCACACGATCCCCGACACCGACACGCCCACCGGCATCCTGCGGCTGGGCAACGCCTTCTGCGACGCCAAGGCGCTCATGACCGCGGTGGAGCTCGACCTGTTCACCGGCCTGGACGCCAGTGGACCCGCCACCGCCGAAGAGATCCGCACCCGCCTCGGGCTGCACGGACGCGGCCTCACCGATTGGCTCGACCTGCTCGTCGCGCTCGGGCTGCTGATGCGGGACGGAGACCGCTACGCCAACGCGCCGGGCGCGGGCCGCCACCTGGTGCGCGGCGCGGACGCCTACATCGGCGGGTTCATCCAGCGCACCAGCCGGAACCTGTATCCGGCGTGGGGACGGCTGGCCGAGGCGCTGCGGACCGGCGAGCAGCAGTCCGGCAGCAGCTTCGACGCCGTGGTGGACGATCCGGCGATCCTGGGCCAGTTCATCCGGTCGATGGACGCGCTGACGCAGGTGCTCGGGCCGCAGTTCATCGCGGCCTACCCAGACTGGTCCGAGCATCGTTCGGTGCTGGACGTCGGGGGGTGCCGGGGCGGGCTCGCGGCGCAGATCGTCCAGGCGCACCCGCACCTGGACGGGGCGGTGTTCGACCTGCCGCAGATGTCGCCGTTCTTCGACGAACTGGCCGCCGAGAAGGGGCTGACCGGCAAGCTGACCTTCCACGGCGGCAGCTTCTTCACCGACCCGCTGCCCAGCGCCGACGCCGTCGTCATGGGCCACGTCCTGCACGACTGGGATCCCGGGCAGCGCCGGTTCCTGGTGGAACGGGCGTACGAGAGCGTCAACCCGGGCGGGGTGCTGCTGGTCTACGACCGGATGCTGGACCGCGCGTCCAGCCGGGTCGAGAACCTGGTGATCAGCCTGGACATGCTCCTGGTCACCGACGGGGGCTCGGAGTACCCGGTCGGCGAGCTGCGGGACAACGCGCTGAAGGCCGGGTTCGCCTCGGTCGAGGAGCAGCCGCTCGGCGAATTCGACACGCTGGTGGTGTGCCGCCGGAGCGCGGAGTGACCCCTGCGCGGCACGCGGTCGTGGTCGGCGGCGGCCTGGGCGGACTCGCCGCCGCCGTCGGACTGCGCCGCCTCGGCTGGCAGGTCACCGTCCTGGAGCGCGCCGCCGCGCCGCGCGAGGCCGGCGCGGGCATCTCGCTGCTGACCAACGCGCAGCGCGCGCTGGCCCGGCTCGGGGTGGAGGTGCACGACCTGGCGGCGTCGATGGCGCCGGGCGGCGAGGGGTTGCGCACCCCCTCCGGACACCGTCTGCAGGCCCCGGCGTCCGGGTCCTTCCTGCGCTCCCGCGGGTTGTCGCTGGCGATCCTCACCCGTCCTGAGCTGCACGCGCGGCTGCGGGCCGCACTGCCGGAGTCGTGGCTGGTGCACGGCGCGGAGGCGACCGACGTGACCGACTTCGGATACTGCGCGCTCGTCACCTACCGGGGGCCGCGCGGCTCGCGCACCGTCCGCGGGGACGTGGTGATCGCGGCGGACGGCGCGCACAGCCGCGTCCGGAACATCCTGTTCCCCGGTCTCGCCCGCCCGGTCTACAGCGGCCACAGCGTGTGGCGGGGGATCGCGAGCGGCGTGGACGGCTCGTCCGAACGCGGGGGCAGCACCTGGGGGCGCGGCCTGGAGTTCGGCCGGATGCCGCTCACCGGCGACCGCGTCTACTGGTTCGCCGTCGCCAACACCCCGGAAGGGGCCCGGTACCGCGACCACCACCGCGAGGTCCTGCGCCGCTTCGGCTCCTGGCACACCCCGATCCCGGCGCTCATCGCCGCGACGCCGCCGGACCGCATCCTGCACCACGACGTGATGGAGCTGGCAGAACCGCCGCCCAGCTACGCCAGCGGCCGGATCGCGCTGCTGGGGGACGCCGCGCACGCCATGACGTCCGACCTGGGCCAGGGCGCGTGCCAGGCGTTCGAGGACGCCGTGGTGCTCTGCGCGTCCCTGGCCGCCTCACCTGACGACCCCGTCCAGGCGCTGGCGGACTACGACGTACGGCGCCGTCCACGCGCGCAGGGCATCGCGGTGGCCTCTCGCGCGATGGGCCGGCGGAAGCTGACCGAACGACGCGGGGAGATCCTGCGCCGCAACCTGGCCATGCGCCTGCGCGGCCCACGGGCCGGCCAGGAGGGCATGGCCCGCGTGGGGGACTGGACCCCGCCCGACCTCCAGGGAGCAGAGCGATGATCGTGGTCTTCGGCGCCACCGGCACGATCGGACGCCGCGTGGTGAGCGGCCTGGTGGCGGCGGGCGAACAGGTGCGCGCCTTCACCCGCGACCCCGCCGGGACGGACTTCCCCGCCCCGGTCGAGGTGGTGCGAGGCGACCTGGAGGACGCCGCCGCCGTCCAGGCGGCGGTGGGCGGGGCGGAGGCGGTGTTCGTCCTGTCGGCGGGCCCGCGCACCGCCGTTCACGAGCGCACGGTGTCCGAGGCGGTCCGGGCCCACGGCACCCCGAGGGTCGTGAAGCTCTCGTCGGTCGCCGCGATGCCTCCCGTCCGCGACTCCTACGGCGCGATCCACGCCGCCGCGGAGGAGGCCGTCAAGAACTCCGGCGCGGAATGGACGATTCTGCGCCCGGCGGGCTTCATGTCGAACGTCCTGCGCTGGGCTCCGTCCGTCCACGCCGGTACGGTCCGCCAGCCGCACGGCCGCATCCCGCGAGCGGTGGTCGACCCGGCGGACGTCTCGGACGTGGCCGTGACCTGCCTGACCGCGCCGGGCCATGCCGGAGCGATCTACCAGCTGACCGGTCCCGAGGCCCTGACCGGCGCGGATCTGACCGCCCGCCTGGCCGCCGCCCTGGGCCGGCCCCTGACGTTCGTCGACCTCGACCCGGGGGAGGCGAGGCAGGCCATGATCGGGGCGGGTCTGCCGGAGGACTACGCCACCGGCCTGGTGGACACCCTTGAGGACCCCGATCCGAACCGGGGCGGCACGCCGCTCCCCACCGTCGAGAAGCTCCTGGGCCGTCCCCCCGTCACCTTCGACGCCTGGCTCGCCCGCCACCTCGGCGCGTTCGGCTGACGAGGCGCCCGGCCCGGTCTCCACCCGCGGGCGCGGGCTGATCGAGGCGACGTCGAGTTCACCTGGACCCACGAGGCGCATGCTGCGCCGGAGCCCGACACGACGCAGGGGAGTGACGATGTGCGGCATCGCCGGATGGCTGGACTCCGCAACCGACCCGACGGCCCGCCGGCCGACGATCCGCGCGATGACCGACGCGCTGGCGGACCGCGGGGTGGACGACCGCGGCACGTGGGCCTCCGGCCCGGTCGCGCTCGGCCACACCCGCACCGCGATCATCGACATCGAGGGCGGCGCGCAGCCGCTGGTGGTCGAGGAGGACGGCCGGGTCGTCGCCGTGCTCGTCTACAACGGCGAGGTCTACAACTTCGAGCGGCTGCGGTCCGAACTGGCCGCGCGCGGGCACCGGTTCCGGACGCGCTGCGACACCGAGGTCGTCGTGCGCGCCTACCTGGAGTGGGGGACGTCCTGCGCCGAACGGCTGGAGGGCATCTTCGCCTTCGCGGTCTGGGACCCGCGCCGCGGACGCGTCGTGCTCGTCCGCGACCGGCTGGGCGTGAAACCGCTGTTCTACAGCCTGCTGCCCGGCGGGGGGGTGGCGTTCGCGTCAGAGCCGAAGGCGTTGCTGGCCCACCCCGAGATCCGTCCGGTCGTGACCTCGGACGGGCTGCGCGAGATGTTCGCCACCGCCAAGCAGCCGGGGCGGTCGGTGTACGCCGACATCGCCGAGGTCCGCCCCGGGCACTTCCTGACCGCCTCCGCGGACGGGATCAGGGAGCAGCGGTACTGGGCGCTCTCGGCCGATCCGCACGAGGACGACCTGGACACCACGATCGCGACCGTCCGCGGCCTGATGGACGACATCGTGCGGCGGGAGCTCGTCGCGGACGTGCCGCTGTGCACCGCGCTGTCGGGCGGCATGGACTCCAGCACCGTCACCGCGCTCGCCGCCGGCCTCCGCCGGCGGCAGGAGGGCGAACGCGTCCGGACGTTCGTGACCACCTTCGACGAGTACGCCGAGCGGTTCCGGCCCGACGACGTGCGGTTCGCGCCCGACGAGCCGCACGCCGCCGAGGTCGCCGCGCGGTGGGACACCGACCACATCGTCATCCGGCTCAAGTCGGCCGCGCTGATGGACCCCGCGACCCGCCGGGCCGTGCTGTGGGCGCAGGACATGCCGACGCCGCTCGGCGACATGGACGTGTCCAACTACCTGACGTCCCGTGAGATCAAGACGCACTCGACGGTCGCGCTGTCCGGGGAGGTCGCCGACGAGATCTTCGGCGGCTACAACTGGATGTTCAAACCGGAGTGCGTGAACGCCGACACCTTCCCCTGGGTGACCAACGAGACCCTGCAACCGGGCTCGCCGCTCGGCGTCGGGCGGGCGCTGTTCGACCCCGGCCTGATGGACGGCGTGGACATGCCCGGCTACTACGCCGACGCCTACCGCACGGCGCTCGCCGAGGCCCCGCACCAGCCGGACGAGACGCAGCGCGAACACCGCATGCGCGACATCACCTATGTGACGCTGACCCGCTGGCTGCCCATGCTCCTGGACCGGGGCGACCGGCTGTCGATGGCGCACGGCCTGGAGCTGCGCGTCCCGTACGCCGACCACCGCCTCGTGCAGTACCTGTACAACGTGCCGTGGAGCATGAAGACCTTCGACGGCCGGGAGAAGAGCATCCTGCGCGCGGTCGGCCGCGACCTGCTGCCGACCTCGGTCCTCGACCGCACCAAGTCCCCCTGGCCGGTGACGCAGGACCCCGCCTACACCCGGATGCTGCGGGACGAGCTGACCGCCCTGATCCGCGACCCGTCCTCGCCGGTGCTGCCCTACCTGGACCGGGACGCCGTGCGGCGGCTCCTGGCGCGGCCCGCCGAGGCCGGTCAGGACTGGGCGAGCCGGATGAACATCGAGATGGTCCTGCAGTTCGACGCGTGGCTGACGCGTTACGGCGTGGACCTGCGGCCCTGAAGGAGCCTTGCCATGACCACCTCCTCGCCCCTGGTGTCGAGCCTGGGCTTCGTCATCTTCCAGATCACCGCGGCGACCGTCCGGCTTGAGGTACCGAACCTCCTGGACACCCCGAAGACCGCGGACGAGCTCGCCGCGCTCACCGGCGCCCACCCGCGCGCGCTGCTGCGCCTGCTGCGCGCCGCCGCCGCGACGGGCCTGCTGCGCATGACCGGCTCCGGCGCGTTCGAGCTGACCGAGCTGGGCGCGATGTTCCGCAGCGACTCGCCGACCGCGGGCGACGCGCTGGTCAGGCTCAACTCCCAGGCCGAGGTGTGGAAGGCGTGGGGGACGCTGGAGCAGACTGTCCGCGACGGCCGCTCCTCGGCGTTCAGGCTGGCCCACGGCGTCGAGGCCTACGAGGCGCTCAAGGACGACCCGGAGACGGCCGCGCTGTTCCACACCGCGATGGCGTCCGGCACCCGCGACCAGCTCCGGCACCTGATCGACTGCTACGACTTCGGGGACGCGCGGCACGTGGTCGACATCGGCGGCGGCAACGGCACCCACCTGGCGGCGATCCTGCGCGCCCACCCCGGCCTGCGCGGCAGCGTCTTCGACACCGCGAACGGCGCGGTGGAGGCGGCCGACCAGCTGCGCCGCGCCGGCCTGTCCGACCGTTGCGACGTGGTGGCGGGGGACTTCTTCGACTCCGTCCCGCCCGGCGCGGACCTCTACCTGATGAAGAACATCCTGGTCGACTGGGACGACGACGCCTGCGTCCGCATCCTGGGCAACATCCGCAGGGCCATCGCCCCGGACGGCCGCCTGGTGGTCGTGGGCACCGTGATGCCCGAGGACCCGTCCGGCGCCGGTGCCGACGAGTTCCTCTCGGCCTGCATCTTCGACATCTGCCTGATGATCACGGTGAACGGCTGGGAACGCACCCGGTCCGAGTACGAGAGCCTGTTCACCAAGGCGGGTTTCGCGCTCGCCTCGATGTCCCGGGTGGGCGACGGCCAGAACACCGCCCTGTTCCACAAGCTGGAAGCGCGTCCCGTCTAGCGAGCCGTCTCGTGGGCCGGGGGCCGGTTCGCGCCCCCGGCCCACGCCGGTCAGTCGCGTTCGAAGAGGCGGACGGCGAGGGGGAACGAGACCACGAAGATGCCCGCCGTCCAGATGAGGGCGCGGACGATGAAGTAGCCGGCACTGTGGCCGAGCAGCGCGGTGGCCTGGTCGCCGAGGGTCAGGGCGCGGACGGACTCGACCATCTGGGTGACGGGCTGGTGGTCGGCGAAGGCGCGCAGCCAGCCCGGCATGGTGTTGGTGGGGACGTACGCGCTGGAGGCGAAGGTCAGCACGAAGATCGGCATCATCATGAACTGGACGGTGCGGGCGTCCCGGATGAGCAGGCCGAGGGAGATGAACACCCAGGCCAGGCCGAAGCCGAACAGCAGGCACAGGGCGAAGGCGGTCAGGCCGTCCAGCCAGGTGCCGGTGAGGCGGTAGCCGATGGCGAACGCGACGGCGGTGGTGACCCCGAGGCTCCAGACCAGCAGGACCAGGTCGGCGAGGATCCGGCCGACCAGGACGGTGTGGCGGGGCATCGGCAGGGACCGCATCCGGTCGATGAAGCCCTTCTGCATGTCCTCGGCCATCGCGGTGGCGGAGGTGACCATGGTGAACAGGACTCCGGCGGCGATGAAGCCGGGCGCGCCGAAGTCGATGTAGGACAGTCCGTGGCCGTAGCCGAGGCCCTTGCCGCTCTCGATCGCGCCGCCGAACACGTAGCGGAACAGCAGCAGGAAGCCGATCATCTGCATCGGCGAGAAGATGATCATCGCGGGGCTGCGCAGGAACGGGACCAGGGCCCGCTTGGTCACCAGCGCGGTGCTGGTGAGGACGCCCGCGTGGCGGGGGGCGGGGAGTTCCGCGACGGTCGCGGTCGTCATCGGGGTTCCTCTCGGGGGGAAGGTGTCAGGACGTGGCTTCGGCGCGTTCGCGGCCGGTCAGGGCGAGGAAGACCTCGTTGAGGGTGGCCTGCCGGACGGTGACGCTGAGCACGCTCACCCCGGACTCCTCCGCGGTGCGCAGGCCGAGCGCGAACCGGTCGGCGACGCCCTCGGCGCCCATCGCGACGGTGACGCGGCGGGCGCCCTCGTCCACCTGCGGTTCGGAGCCGCTGTCGCGGGCGAGCACCCCGGCGACGGTGGACAGGCCGGACCGGTCGGAGACGGTGACCTCCAGGACGTTGCCGCCGACCTGGCCCTTCAGCTCGGCGGGCGGCCCGGACGCGACGACCCGGCCGCCGTCGATGATGACGATGTGGCCGGCGAGCCGGTCGGCCTCCTCCAAGTACTGGGTGGTCAGCAGCACGTCGGTGCCGCCGGCGGCGAGCTCGTCGATGAGGTCCCAGACCTCCAGGCGGCTGCGCGGGTCGACGCCGGTGGTCGGCTCGTCCAGCAGCAGGAGCCGGGGCGCCCCCGCC
>NZ_JBFAOF010000177.1:0-10230 GCF_040675125.1 Spirillospora sp. NPDC049652
GTTCGACCCGGCGGAGGAGTGCTGGGCGATCTGCGTCCGCGCGCTGCTGCCCCTCTACCTCCCGGACGAGTCGCCCGCCCTGGTGGATGCCGTGCTGGGCTCGTTCGACGCGGCCCGCGGCGCCGCCGAGGCCGCCGTGCGCGTGCCGTCCTGGATGCCGTCCCGGCTGCGGCGCCGGGTGCGCGACGCCGACCAGCGCGTCCGCGACACCATCTCCCCCATGCTCGGCACCGGTGCCGGTGCCGAGGCGGGGTGCCCCGTGCGGACGGGCACGATGCTCGAACACATCCGGACGCAGCCGGATGCCGTCCCCCCGGACGTCGCCATGGGCGCGATGGGGTTCACGCTGCTCGGCGCGATCGGCACGATGGGCGCCGCCTGGTGCTGGATCCTCTACCATCTGGCCGCCCATCCCGACGCCGCGCAGCGCATCCGCGAGGAGGCGGAGACCGCGACCGGGATCGACGACGACCCGGCGCGGGCCCTGCCCTACACCTGGGCGTTCGCGCAGGAGGTGCTGCGGGTCCGGCCGCCCGCCTGGCTCCTCGGCCGCGACGCCGTCACGACCGTCACGCTCGGCGGCTTCGAGGCGCCCGCCGGGACCGCCGTCATGTTCAGCCCCTACCTGCTGCACCACGACGAGCGCTGGTGGACGCACGACCCGCACCGCTTCTCCCCCGAGCGGTGGCTCGGCTCCGGCCGGCCGCACGCGCCGGGCGCCTACCTGCCGTTCGCGTCCGGGCCGCGCGGCTGCCTCGGCACCCACCTCGGGCTCGCCGTCCTGGCGCTCACCGCCGCGCACATCACCACACGGCAGAAGCTGGACGTCCCGGACATCCAGTCGATCACGACCTACTTCGGGCCGTCGACGCTCACCCCGGCCGGGATGCGCGCCCGCCTCACCGCCGGATAGCGCGCCGGATTCGCGGCACGGCGTCCACGCCGCTGGAGGGCCCGAACGGCCCGCCCAGCGGCGTTTCCGGTGTTTCAGCAGGTCATGGACGCATGTTCCGCCGTCCCCGCAGAGGTGTAGGAGACGAAAATCTTGGGGACGAGGTGACCGCGATCACACTTCATCCATCACCGAGGGACATGAGGTCGCCATGGGGGTGCGCGCCTGGTTCGAGGGCTGGCCGGTCTACCGCCAGCTCGCAGGGGACGATCCGCTCGGCAGGGGGGCCGCGGCGATGTCGCCGTACACGCGCGCGCTCACGCCCCGGACGGCGACGGCGGACAAGGTCGTCAAGTCGATCTGCCCCTACTGCGCGGTCGGCTGCGCGCAGAACGTGTACGTCAAGGACAACCGGATCGTCCAGATCGAGGGCGACCCCGACTCCCCGGTCAGCCGGGGCAGGCTGTGCCCCAAGGGCGCGGCGTCGCTGCAGCTCACCACGGGCGAGGCGCGGCGGCACGAGGTGCTGTACCGGCGTCCGCACGGCACCGAGTGGGAGCGGCTGGACCTGGAGACGGCGATGGACATGGTCGCCGACCGGGTCCTCGCCACCCGGCGGGCGACCTGGCAGGACGAGCAGGACGGCAAGCGGGTCAACCGCACGCTCGGGATCGCCAGCCTCGGCGGCGCGACGCTGGACAACGAGGAGAACTACCTCATCAAGAAGCTGTTCACCGCGCTCGGCGTCGTCCAGATCGAGAACCAGGCGCGGGTCTGCCACAGCTCCACGGTCGCCGGCCTCGGGACATCGTTCGGGCGCGGCGGCGCGACCACGTTCCTGCAGGACCTGCAGAACGCCGACTGCATCGTCATCGAGGGCTCGAACTTCGCCGAGTGCCATCCCGTCGGGTTCCAGTGGGTGATGGAGGCCAAGGCGCGCGGGGCCAAGGTCATCCACGTGGACCCGCGGTTCACCCGGACCAGCGCGCTGGCCGACCTGCACGTGCCGATCCGCGCGGGCACCGACATCGCCTTCCTCGGCGGGATCGTCAACCACGTCCTGTCCACGGGATCGGACTTCCGCGAGTACGTGGTGAACTACACCAACGCGGCGACGCTCGTCGGCGAGGACTTCCAGGACACCGAGGACCTCGACGGCGTGTTCTCGGGCCTGGACGCCGACTTGCGCGCCTACGACGTCAGCACCTGGCAGTACGCGGGGACGGAGGTCCAGGCGGCGTCGGGCGAGCGGGACGAGCTGTACGAGGATCGCGCCGGCCACAAGGCGGACATGGCGTCCTCGGGGCGGTCGGAGTCGCACGGGTCGGGCGGCGCGGGGTTCCGCGGCGAGCCCGAACGCGACCCGACGCTCCAGCATCCCCGCTGCGTCTACCAGGTCCTCAAGCGGCACTTCGCGCGCTACACCCCGGAGATGGTCGAGGAGACCTGCGGCATCTCCCAGGACGCGTTCCGGCAGGTGTGCGAGGCGCTGGTGGAGAACTCCGGGCCCGACCGCACCAGCGAGTTCGTCTACGCCGTCGGGTGGACGCAGCACAGCACGGGCGCGCAGTACATCCGCACGGCGTGCATCCTGCAACTGCTGCTGGGCAACATCGGCCGTCCGGGCGGCGGCATCCAGGCGCTGCGCGGCCACGCGTCCATCCAGGGGTCGAGCGACATCCCCACGCTGTTCAACCTGCTGCCCGGCTACATCCCGATGCCGCACGCGCACACCCACGAGAGCTTCGACGACTTCATCGAGGCGGTGAAGACCGACAAGGGCTTCTGGGCGAACATGCGCGCCTACGTCGTCAGCCTGCTGAAGGCGTACTGGGGCGAGAACGCGACCGCGGACAACGACTACTGCTTCGGCCACCTCCCCCGCCTGACCGGCTCGCACAGCACCTACGAGACCGTCCTGGCGCAGCTGGACGGCGTCTGCAAGGGCTACTTCCTGCTGGGCGAGAACCCGGCGGTCGGCTCGGCCAACGCCAAGATGCAGCGCCTGGGCATGGCGAAACTGGACTGGCTGGTCGTCCGGGACTTCTCGCTGATCGAGTCCGCGACCTGGTGGAAGGACGGCCCGGAGATCGAGACCGGGGAGCTGCGCACCGAGGACATCGCCACCGAGGTGTTCTTCTTCCCCGCCGCCGCGCACGTGGAGAAGGCCGGGTCGTTCACCAACACCAACCGCATGCTCCAGTGGCACTTCGCCGCCAAGGAGCCGGACGGCGAGGCGCGCAGCGACCTGTGGTTCACCTACCACCTCGGCCGGCGCGTCCGGCAGCGGCTGGCGGGGTCGGACGACCCGACGGACCGGCCGATCCTGGACCTCACCTGGGACTACCCCACCGAGGGGACGATCGAGGAGCCGAACGCCGAGGCGGTCCTCGCCGAGATCAACGGCAGCCGCGCCGGGGGCCGCCCGCTCAGCGCCTACACCGAGCTGAAGGACGACGGCTCCACGTCCTGCGGATGCTGGATCTACTGCGGTGTCTACGCCGACGGCGTGAACCAGGCCGCGCGCCGCAAACCCCACACCGAGCAGATCTGGACGGCTCCGGAGTGGGCGTGGGCGTGGCCGGCCAACCGCCGCATCCTCTACAACCGGGCCTCCGCCGACCCCGAGGGGCAGCCCTGGAGCGACCGCAAGGCCCTGATCTGGTGGGACGCCGCGAAGGGCTCATGGACGGGACACGACGTCCCGGACTTCGTCGCGGACCGGCCGCCGTCCTACCGTCCGGACGAGGGGACGCACGGGGTGGACGCGATCAGCGGCATCGACCCGTTCATCATGCAGGCGGACGGCAAGGGCTGGCTGTACGCCCCGGCGGGCCTGGTCGACGGGCCGATGCCCGCGCACTACGAGCCGCAGGACTCGCCCGTCCGGAACCCGCTGTACGCCGGCCAGCAGCGCAACCCCGTGCGGCAGGTGTTCGCCCGGGAGGCCAACCGGTTCCATCCGGGGCCGGAGGAGTCCGGCGCGAACGTGTTCCCGTACGTCGTCACCACCTACCGGCTCACCGAGCACTTCACCGCGGGCGGCATGAGCCGCTGGACCCCGTACCTGGCCGAGCTCCAGCCGGAGTTCTTCTGCGAGGTGTCGCCCGCGCTGGCCGCCGAGCGCGGCCTGGCGCACGGCGGCTGGGCGCACCTGGTCAGCGCCAGGGGCGTGGTGGAGGCGCGGGTCCTGGTGACCGACCGGATCAGGCCGCTGACGGTGGGCGGGCACACCGTCCACCAGATCGGCGTCCCCTACCACTGGGGACCCAACGGCTACACCACCGGCGACTCGGCCAACGACCTCACGGCGATGGCGCTGGACCCGAACGTGCACATCCAGGAGGTCAAGGCCCTCAGCGCGGACATCCGGCCGGGCCGCAGGCCGCGCGGACCGGCCGTGCCGCGGCTGCTCGCCGAGTACCGCCGCCGCGCCGGGATCACCGAGGACACCGGAATGGAGGTCAGGGGATGAGCGGCTCGCTGGTCGGGCGCAACCTGCTGGCGGGGGTCGAGCCCGACCCGGCGGGCGACGCCGGGCACCGCGACGCGCCGCCCCGGATGGGGTTCTTCACCGACACCTCGGTCTGCATCGGCTGCAAGGCCTGCGAGGTGGCATGCAAGGAGTGGAACGCCGTCCCCGAGGACGGCCTGGAGCTCACCGGGATGTCCTACGACAACACCCAGGGCCTCGGGGCCTCGACCTGGCGGCACGTCGCGTTCGTCGAGCAGAGCAAGCCGCTCGGCAACGCCTCGGCCGAGGGCGACGGCGACCTGCGCTGGCTGATGGCCTCCGACGTGTGCAAGCACTGCACGCACGCCGCCTGCCTGGACGTGTGCCCCACCGGGGCGCTGGTCCGCACCGAGTTCGGCACCGTGGTCGTCCAGGAGGACGTCTGCAACGGTTGCGGCTACTGCGTGCCCGCGTGCCCGTACGGCGTCATCGACCAGCGTCCGGAGGACGGCCGGGTCTGGAAGTGCACCCTGTGCTACGACCGGATCGGCGCCGGCCAGGAGCCCGCCTGCGCCAAGGCGTGCCCGACCGACTCCATCCAGTACGGCCCGCTGGACGAGCTGCGCGAGCGAGCCGCGGCCCGCGTGGAGGAGTTGCACGGTGTCGGCGTCGACGACGCGCGGCTGTACGGGCACGACCCCGAGGACGGCGTCGGCGGCGACGGCGCGTTCTTCCTGCTGCTGGACGAGCCGGAGGTCTACGGGCTGCCGCCGGATCCCGTCGTCACCACCCGCGACCTGCCGTCCATGTGGCGGCACGCCGGGCTGGCCGCGCTGACCGCGGCGGGCGCGGTGGCCGCCGTCTTCGCCGCCCACGCCCGGGCCCGGGGAGGACGGCGATGAGCACGTCGGACGTCACCAAGGACGGCGTCGAGGGGGAACGGCCCGGCCGCTCCGCGCTGGTCGGCCAGGGGCTGGACGGGCACCGGCGGGGGCGGCGGCGCGGCGAGCGGCCGGTCGTGCCCGACGCCGAGTTCGGCTCCTACTACGGCCGGCCGATCCTCAACCCGATCCCGTGGGAGCCGCTGGACATCGCGGGCTACTTCTTCCTGGGCGGGCTGGCCGGGGCCGGGTCGATGCTGGCGGCGGGCGCGCAGCTCACCGGGCACACCGCGATGGCGCGCGCGCTGAAGATCTCCTCGCTCGCCGCGATCTCCGGGTCCGCCGCCGCCCTCGTCCACGACCTGGGACGGCCCGGCCGGTTCCACCACATGCTGCGGGTGGTCAAGCCGACCTCGCCCATGAGCATGGGCTCGTGGCTGCTGGCGCTCTACGGGCCCGCCGCCGGCGCCGCGGTCGTGGCCCAGGAGGCGCGGCGGCACCGGAGGCTCGGGCGGCGGCTGGTCTCGGCCGCGAGCGCCCTGGACCGGGCCGCCACCGCGGGCGCCGCCGCGCTCGGCCCGGCGGTGCTCACCTACACGGCCGTCCTGGCCTGCGACACGGCGGTGCCGTCGTGGCATGAGGGATACCGGCAGATGCCGTTCGTGTTCGCGGGGTCGGGCATCGTCGCGGCGTCCGGGATGGCGCTGGCGGCGTCCCCCACGGCGCGGAACGGCCCCGCGCGGTCGGCCGCCGTCGTGGGCGGGCTCCTGGAGCTCGGGGCGTCCCGGCTGATGCGGCACCGGCTCGGGCTGGTCGGCGAGCCGTACGGCGAGGGCCGCGCCGGACGGTTCATGCGCGCCGCCGAAGCGCTCACCGCCGCGGGGGCGGTCACGGCCGTCCTGTTCGGCGGGCGCGGCCGTCCCGCCGCGCTGGCGAGCGGCGCGGCGCTGCTGGCCGCCTCGGCGTGCACCCGGTTCGGCGTCTTCCACGCCGGACGGCAGTCGGCCGAGGACCCCCGGTACACGGTCGTCCCGCAGCGGCGGCGAGGCGGGACCGGTGCCGAGCGGTAGGACCGGACGGGCGGCCGAGACCGGCGGCACCGGGCGGATGGCGGAGAACGGCGGGGCCAGGCGGGCGGCGGCGACGGGCAGCGGAACCGGACGGGCGGCGGCGACGGGCGGCGGGTCCGGGCGGGTGGTCGCGGCGGTGCGGGCGGCCGACGACCGGCTCGGGACGGCCGGCTTCCTCGGCCGCAACATCGGCAAGGCGTTCCCGAAGCACTGGTCGTTCCTGCTCGGCGAGATCGCGCTGTACTCGTTCATCGTCCTGCTCCTGACCGGCACCTTCCTGACGCTGTTCTTCCATCCCGGGGACGCCAAGGTCGTCTACGACGGTTCGTACGTGCCGCTGCGCGGGCTCCGGATGAGCGAGGCCTACGCGTCCGCGCTGCGCCTCTCCTTCGACGTGCGGGGCGGGCTGCTGATGCGGCAGCTCCACCACTGGGCCGCGCTGGTGTTCGTGGCGGCGATCTGCGCCCACCTGCTGCGGATCTTCTTCACCGGGGCGTTCCGCAAGCCCCGCGAGCTCAACTGGCTGATCGGCGTGACGATGTTCGCCCTGGCCCTGGCCGAGGGCTTCGCCGGGTACTCGCTCCCGGACGACCTGCTCTCCGGCACCGGCCTGCGGATCATGCAGGGGATCGTGCTGTCGGTCCCGGTGGTGGGCACGTACCTGGCGATGTTCGTGTTCGGGGGCGAGTTCCCCGGCGAGGAGATCGTCTCGCGGCTGTTCCCGGTGCACGTCCTGCTGATCCCCGGCCTGCTGCTCGGCCTCATCACCGCCCACCTGCTGATCCTGTGGCACCAGACCCACACCCAGTGGCCGGGACGCGGACGCCGCGAGCGCGCGGTGTCGGGCGAGCCGGCGTTCCCGGCCTTCGCCGCCCAGAGCGGGGCGTTCTTCCTGACGGTGACCGGCATCTTGGCCGCGATGGCGGCCTTCCTGCAGGTCAACCCGGTATGGCTGTACGGGCCGTACGTCCCCGACCAGGTCTCCCTCGGGTCCCAGCCCGACTGGTACGTCGGGTTCCTGGAGGGCGCGCTGCGGATCATGCCGCCCCTCACGACCACCCTGTGGGGGCACACGGTCGCCTGGAACGTGTTCGTGCCCGCCGTGGCGCTGCCGGGGGTCTTCCTGACGACGCTGGCGCTCTACCCGTTCATCGAGCGCTTCGCCACCGGCGACGCGCGCCTCCACCACCTGCTCGACCGTCCGCGCAACGCCGCGACGCGCACCGCGCTCGGCGCCGCCGGGATCGCCTGGTACGGCAACCTGTGGGCCGCCGGGGGCGACGATGTGCTGGCCGACGTGTTCCGGCTGCCGCTCTACGGAAGCGTCTGGTTCTTCCGGATCGGCTTCTTCTTGTTCCCGGTCCTGGCGTTCGTCGTCACCCGGCGCGTCTGCCTCAGCCTGCAACGCGCCGACCTGCGCGAACGGCAGGAGGGGGTGGAGAGCGGCCTCATCACGCGCACGCCGGACGGCGGCTTCACCGAGCGGCACGACACGCCGGGGGCCGACGCCGCCGCCGTGCTGCGCGCCCGCCAGCCGCGCGAGCTGGTCCGGCCCGTCCCGGACCACATCATCCCGATGCCCACGCCCGGACGGATCAGGGCGCAGATCAGGTCCCGCGCCAACCGGTTCTACCTCGACTACCAGAGCGAGGTGCACGGCGGCGGGCAGGGCAAGGCCGGCACTCCCCCGTCCGGACGGGAGGAACTGGAGGGCTGACCCGCTCAGACCCTTCGGGTTCGGACCCCCTCAGGGTTCGGGCCGCCTCGGGGTTCGGGCCGCCTCAGCGTCCGCCGTCGCCCGGCCGGACCTGCGGGGTGGCGATCTCGGCGTTCTGCGGCGGGCCCTCCGGCGGATAGCGCAGGTCGAAGGCCGGACGATTGGAGCGGATGGCGGGCATCGCGTGGAAGTTGTGCCGGGGCGGCGGGCAGGCGGTGACCCACTCCAGCGAGTTGCCGCCGCCCCAGGGGTCGGCGACCTCGATCCGCTCGCCGTGCCGGTGCGTCCGCCAGATGTTGTAGAGGAAGGCGAAGGTGGACGCCCCGAGCACGAACGACCCGGTCGACGAGACCAGGTTGAGCGTCGCGAGGTGGGAGGGGTAGTCGGCGATGCGCCGCGCCATCCCCTGGACGCCCAGCAGGTGCTGGACCAGGAAGGTGGTCTGGAAGCCCACGAAGAGCGTCCAGAAATGGATCTTCCCCCAGGTCTCGTCCAGCAGCCGGCCGGTCATCTTCGGCCACCAGAAGTAGAACCCGGCGAAGGTGGCGAACACGATCGTGCCGAACAGCACGTAGTGCAGGTGCCCGACCACGAAGTAGGTGTCGGTCAGGTCGAAGTCCATCGGCGGCGAGGCCAGGATCACGCCGGTCAGCCCGCCGAACAGGAACGTCACCAGGAACCCGACCGCGAACAGCATGGGCGTGCCGAGCCGGATCTGCCCGCGCCACATCGTGCCGATCCAGTTGAAGAACTTCACCCCGGTCGGCACCGCGATCATGAACGACATCAGCGAGAAGAACGGCAGCAGCACCTGCCCGGTGGCGAACATGTGGTGCGCCCACACCGTCATCGACAGCCCGGTGATGGCGATGGTCGCCGCCACCATCCCGAAGTAGCCGAACACCGGCTTGCGGGAGAACACCGGGATCACCTCGGTGACGATCCCGAAGAACGGCAGCGCGACGATGTAGACCTCCGGATGCCCGAAGAACCAGAACAGGTGCTGCCAGAGGAGCGCGCCGCCGTGCGAGGCGTCGTAGACGTGCCCGCCGAGCTTGCGGTCGGCCTCCAGCGCCAGCAGCGCGGCGGTCAGGACGGGGAAGGCCATCAGCACCATCAGCGAGGTCAGCAGCACGTTCCAGGTGAAGATCGGCAACCGGAACATGATCATTCCGGGCGCGCGCATGACCGCGATCGTGGTGATGAGGTTGACCGACGTCAGGATCGTGCCCGCCCCGGACAGCACCAGCCCCATGATCCACAGGTCCGGGCCGACGCCGGGCGAGTGCTCCACCGACGACAGCGGCGCGTAGCCCGTCCAGCCGAACGCCGCCCCGCCGCCCGGCGCCCCGAGGCCGCCGACGACCAGCAGCGAGCCGAACAGGAACAGGTAGTAGCTCAGCGTGTTCAGACGCGGGAACGCCACGTCCGGCGCGCCGATCTGCAACGGGACGACGACGTTGGCGAAGCCCGCGAACGTCGGGGTGGCGAACAGCAGCAGCATGATCGTGCCGTGCATGGTCAGCAGCTGGTCGTACCGCTCCGCCGACACCACCTGGAGCCCCGGCTCCAGCAGCTCGCCGCGCATCACCATGGCCATCAGGCCAGCGAGCAGGAACAGCACGAACGACGTCGTCAGGTACAGGTACCCCACGACCTTGTGGTCGGTGGTCGCCAGGACGTCCCGCACCCGCGTGCCCATGCGGTGCCGCGACAGCGCCCGCTCGACGCTGTCGTCGGCCCTGTCCTCCAGCGTGGTCATGCCGCCTCCGCCTCCGCGCACCCCCAGTGAGGCGCTTTCCGGGCGGAGGCCCTTTCAAACTCTTCGCGATCTTGAAGACCGACGAATCATCGCTTCGAAGGAGGTTGTCACCGTGGATTCGCAAGCTCCGTAGAGGATCACCGAAACGCGCTCCGGTGAGGACGGCCTCGGGCGGCGGGCGGTGAGGGAACAATTGGGCGGAGGTGGCGGAACGGCGGTCAGCGTCCGGCCGGGTAGTAGTACTCGGCGGAGGCCTCGTCGGCCGTGCGGCCGCCCCAGCGGCGCGGCGCCCAGGTCGGGACGAGCAGCGCGAAGCCCAGCATCGCGTCCACTCCGGTCCCGAGCAGCATGCGCAGCCCGAAGTCCAGGTCGTCGGGCGCGTGGGCACGGGCGGGCAGGCCCAGCACGGTGCCGGGGTCGGCGAGGAAGGCGCCGGACAGGGCGAGCAGCGTCA
>NZ_JBFAOF010000178.1:0-10218 GCF_040675125.1 Spirillospora sp. NPDC049652
CCGAGGGCGCGGTCGCGCGGGACCTGCTCGGCGTCGCGGCGCAGCGCGGGGACGATCCGCTGGTGTGGGTGCTGCCCGGCGACCTGCCCCGGCTGGACGCGACGCGCGGGCTCGCCCCCGAGGCGCTCGCCGACGTCCTGTCGCTGGTCGTGAGCGCCGGGGAGGAGGAGGGCGGCACGCGCGACCTGTCGTTCGACAACTCGATCCTGGAGCGGATCCTGGAGGTGCTCGGGCCGGACGCGACGATCCCGCGCATCACGGCCGCGCTGCGGGTGCTCGCACAGGTCGGCGACCCGCGCGACGACCTGCGGCGCGGGCTGCTGACCGACGCGGAGCTGGCCCGGGTGGCGTCGCTGTTCGGGCGGGACGCCACCGACCGGATCGTCGTCCGCCGGGCGTGGGCGCTGGAGGCGCAGCTCCGGAAGCTGGAGCGGCTCGCCACCGAGCCCGTCCGGCTGCCGCCGTCGCGGCTGCACGTGATCTCGATGGACCGGCGGGCGGGGGTGCTGACCAACCGCGTCCTCGGCACGTACGTCGCGACCGCGCTGACGCACCGCGTGCGGGAGGCCCCGCCGTCCGGGCGCTGGGACCACACGCTGTTCCTGTGCGGCGCGGAGAAGCTGCGCGGCGACGTCCTGGACCGGCTCATCGACGCCTGCGAGGCCACCGGCACCGGGCTCGTCCTGATGTACCGCTCCATCACCCCGCACGTGCGGGAGCGGCTCGGGCGGCGCGGGCACGCGGCGGTCGGGTTCATGCGGCTCGGCAACACCGAGGACGCGCGCGTCGCCGCCGAGCACATCGGCGCGGGGCCGCCGCTGCTGGTCGCGGAGATCACCGACGTGGTGGGGGAGAACCTCACCGACCCGTCCGACGGGTACGCGAGCACGGTCGCGTTCGCGCGGCGGCGCGGGGACGGCCTGACCGACCCGGCGTGGACGCCGCTGCCCGGCCCGGCCGCCGACGACTCGGTGCTGGTCGAGCAGATCAGCACGGCGACGTCCTGGGGGCGGAGCCTGCTCGGGACGCCGGAGGGCAAGCAGCGGCACCGGGAGCTGGTGGTCGAGCCCGCGCAGCTCCAAGAGCTCCCGCCGACGGCGATGGTGTTCACGCACGCGGGCGGCGCGGGCCGCCGGACGCTCCTGGTGGACGCCAACCCCGGCATCATCACGCTCCCGACCGCGCACACCATCGAGTTCGAGGAGTACCTGCGCGAGCAGCAGGCCCTCCCCGAACCCGAAGCGGCCGGAGAGGCCGAGCCAGGAGCCGGACCGGACGGCGGCGGAGCGGCGGGCTGATTCATCACCGCCCGGTGGCGGCCGGGAAGGTCCCGCCTCGGCGGGCGGAGCGGACGCGAGGCGGTGGCGGGCACGCCGGGCGGAGGGTAAGGATGCACGGGTGACCTTCCCTCCGGGTTCCCCGCCACCGAGCCCTCCGGGTTCCCCGCCACCGAGCTTCTCGCCGCGGCAACGCCCCCAGGCGGCGTCCGCGGACGACTGGACGAACGTCCAGCCGCGGTACGGGGAGCCGCCGCCGAAGGCGGTCCTGCCGGGGCCCTGGTACCGGATCCAGGCGATCCCGGCGCCCGAGCGCGGCCCGTCCGCCGAGGGCGACTTCGTCAGCGTCCTCCCGGCGGCGCTGTCGGCCGCGCGGCTCGGCCGCCCGTTCGTCGTCGGCTGGCTGTCGCGGGGCGGCGGCGCGCCGCTGGAGCTGGTCACGAACGCGGGTCCGGTCGGGGCGGGCAGCGGGCTGCTGTTCCCGTCCGGCGGACGCGGCGTCCCGGTCGGCGAGGAGTGGCTGGACCGCGCCGAGCGGATGGTCTGGACGCGCTGCCCCGGACGGCTCGCCCCGCCCGGCCCCGCCGCCGGCGGCGACCCCGGTCCGGGCCTGTTCGAGTCGACGCTGGTCACGCTGATGGAGCGGCCGTTCGGCTGGTTCGTCGTCGCCGATCCGTGCGACGAGCGGGACCTCGACGCCGAGATGCGCGAACTCCACCACGAGCTGCGGATGCTGCGCCGCGGCGAGGACGAGCAGGCCCGGCTCGCCGTCGCCCGCGCCGACCGCCGGGTCGCCGAGCTGGACGCGTTCCGCGAGGCGGGCCTCTGGCGGGTGCGGGTGCTGGCGGGCGCGGCGTCCGAGGCGGAGCTCGCGCAGATCGCGCCCGTCCTGGTCGGCTCGCTGGACATCGGCCACCACCCCTACCGGCTGCGGTCGGGACGCGGCGCCGGCGGGTTCGCCGAAACGCTCGCCGCGGACGCGTCCCCCGACCGCATCGGCGGTGCGCCCGACCGGCCGGGCGCGGGCTCCGACCGCCTCGGCGGGGCGGGCCTGCCGGACGCCGAGCAGCGGTTCGGGTTCACCGCGACGGCGGGCGCGCTCGCCGCCCTCGCGGGGCTCCCGCGCCGCGAGGTGCCCGGCCTGCGCGTCCTGGACGCGGGCTACTTCGACGTGACGTCCGAGACCGGCGACGAGCCCGAGGACGGCGCGATCGGCCTCGGCGACATCCTGGACGGCCACGACCGCGTCGTCGGCCGGTTCGCCGTGCCGCGCTCGACCGTCAACCGGCACGTGTTCGTGACCGGCGCGACCGGCGGCGGCAAGTCGCAGACCGTCCGGCACCTGCTGGAGCAGCTCACCCGCGCCGGCATCCCGTGGCTGGCGATCGAGCCGGCCAAGTCCGAGTACGCCGCGATGGCGGGCCGGATCGCCGACCTCGGCGCGAAGGTCACCGTGGTCAACCCGTCCGACCCGGGCGCGGTGCCGCTGTCGGTGAACCCGCTCGCGCCCGAGCCGGGCTACCCGGTGCAGGCGCACATCGACATGGTCCGCGCGCTGTTCCAGGCCGCGTTCGACGCCGAGGAGCCGTTCCCGCAGATCATGGCGCAGGCGCTCCAGCGGGTGTACGAGGCGTGCGGCTGGGACGTGGTGACCGGCGGCGGCGTGCCCGGCTCGCTGATCGAGCCGACCGTCCCGACGCTGGAGCAGTTGCAGAACGCGGCGCTCCAGGTGATCCAGGACGTCGGGTACGGCCGCGAGCTGATGGCCGACGTGCAGGGCTTCGTGGACGTCCGGCTGCGGTCGCTGCGGATCGGCTCGGCCGGACGGTTCTTCGAGGGCGGCCACCCCGCCGACATCGGCGGGCTGCTGCGCGACAACATCGTCCTCGCCATCGAGGACGTCGCGAACGACGAGGACAAGGCGTTCCTCATGGGCACGCTGATCATCCGGATCGTCGAGCACCTGCGGATGCGCGCCCGGGCGCACGGCCCGTCCGGCGGGCTGCGGCACGTGATCGTGATCGAGGAGGCGCACCGGCTGCTGCGCAACCGCGGTCCCGAGCGGACCTCGTCGCACGCGGTCGAGCTGTTCGCGGGGCTGCTGGCGGAGATCCGCGCGTACGGCGAGGGGATCGTGGTCGCCGAGCAGATCCCGACCAAGCTCGTCCCGGACGTCATCAAGAACACCGCGCTGAAGGTCGTGCACCGGCTGCCCGCCTTCGACGACCGGCACGTGGTCGGCGCGGCGATGAACCTGGACGCCGACCAGTCCCGCGAGGTGGTGTCGCTGCGGCCGGGCGTCGCGGCGACGACCGGCGCGAGCGTGCCGGTGATCAGTTCGGCGATCGGCGCGGGCCCGTACGTCCAGCCGACGCCGCGGTGCCCCTCGGCCTCGGCCTCGGCGAGGACGAGCGTCGTGGACGTCCAGGAGAGGGTGCCGTCCGCCTCCGGCAGATCGGTCGGGACGGTGTACGCCGACGCCTGGAGCCCGGTCACGACGGGCGCTCCTCCGGGAGCAGGTCGGCGAGGATCTCGGCCAGGTGCCGGGGCCGGGCGTCGGTCCCGGCCTCGATCTGGGTCCGGCAGGAGAACCCGTCGGCGATGATCGCGGTGCCGGGGCCGGCGTCCCGGACGGCGGACCAGACCCCCTGCTCGGCGATCGTGGTCGAGACGTCGTAGTGGCCCTGCTCGAAGCCGAAGTTGCCGGCCAGGCCGCAGCAGCCGACGTCGAGCACGTCCACGTCCACGCCGGCGCGGCGCAGCACCCGGGTGTCGGCCTCGAACCCCATGACCGCGTGCTGGTGGCAGTGCGGCTGGGCGATCGCGGTCACCGGCTCGCGGTCGAGCCCGGCGACGAGCCCGTGGGACGCCACCGGCGACGTCCCGCCCTCGGACTCCTCGCGCTCGTCGAGCAGTTCGGCCAGCGTCAGCGTCCCGTCGTGGACGCGCGCGACGTTGGCGTCGTCCGGGAGCAGCTCGGGCGCGTCGGAGCGCAGCACGGCCGTGCAGCTCGGTTCGAGGGTCACGACCGGGACGCCCGCCCGCACGGCGGGCGCGAGCATCCGCGCGGTGCGCCGCAGGTGCTTGGACGCCCGGCCGAGCTGCCCCGTGGAGATCCACGTCAGGCCGCAGCACACCGGGTTGGACGGCACCCGCACCCGGTACCCGGCGGCCTCCAGGACGCGGACGGCCGCCTTCGCGATGTGCGGGTGGAAGGAGTTGGTGAAGGTGTCGGGGAACAGCACCACGGCCGGGCCGTCGCCGGTCATCGTGGGCGGGCGCCGCCGGAACCAGTCGGTGAACCGCTCGGGCACGAAGCGCGGCAGCTCCCGCCGCTCGTCGATACCGCCCAGCCGCTTGACGATCCGGTCCAGCCCGGGGGTGCCGAGCGCGGCGTTGGCGAGGCCGGGGGCGTGCGCGGCGAGCCGCGCCCACGTGGGCAGCCAGCCCATCGTGTAGTGCGACATCGGCCGCAGCCGCCGCTCGTAGTGGTGCGCGAGGAACTCGGCCTTGTAGGTCGCCATGTCCACGTTGACCGGGCAGTCGCTCTTGCAGCCCTTGCAGGCCAGGCAGAGGTCGAGCGCGTCGCGGACCTCGGTCGAGCGCCAGCCGTCGTCCACGACGTCGCCGCGCATCATCTCCTGCAGCACCCGGGCCCGGCCGCGGGTGGAGTGCTCCTCCTCGCGGGTGGCCCGGTAGCTGGGGCACATCACCCCGCCGGACGTCGAGCGGCACTTGCCGATGCCGACGCAGCGCGCGGCGGCGTGGATGAACCGGCCGTCGTCCTCCGGGTAGGAGAAGTGCAGGAACTGCCGCTTCGGGTGGTATCCGGGCAGGTCGAGGTACTTGTCGAGGGGGAGCGGGTCCACGACGCGGCCGGGGTTCATCCGGTGGCCCGGGTCGAAGATCCCCTTGACGCGGCCGAAGAGCGCGACGACCTCCTCCCCGAATATCAGCGGCAGCAGCTCGCCGCGGGACTGCCCGTCGCCGTGCTCGCCCGACAGCGACCCGCCGTAGTCGCAGACCAGCCGGGCGGCCCGCTTGGCGAACTCGTGGTACCGCTCCACGCCCTCCTGGTCGGACAGGTCGAACGGGATGCGGGTGTGCACGCAGCCCTGCCCGAAGTGCCCGTACAGCGTCACCGGGTCGTAGTGGAACTCGTCCACGAGCGCCTGGAAGTCGCGCAGGTAGTCGCCGAGCCGGTCCGGCGGGACGGCCGCGTCCTCCCAGCCTTCGTGGGTGTCCGGGCGGTGCGGCGGGTAGGCGGTCGCGCCGAGCCCGGCCTCCCGCACCCGCCACAGCCGCTCCTCGTCGGCGGGGTCGTGGACGAACTTGCGGCGCGGCGGTGTGGACGAGCCGGACGCGGTCTCCATCAGCCGGTCGGCCTTCTCGTCGGCCTCGGCCTTGCTGTCGCCGCCGAAGCGGACCATCAGCCAGCCCGCGCCCTCCGGCATCTTCGCCAGCGTCTCCTCGTCGGCCAGGTGCTGCGTCTTGGCGAGGTCGAGCAGGTAGTCGTCCATGCCCTCCAGCGCCAGCGGCTCGCAGGCGGCGATCTCCGGGACGGCGTCGCCCGCCGTCGCGATGTCGTCGTAGCCCAGCACCACCAGCGACTGGTACGGCGGGACGGGCACCAGCGAGATCTCCGCGCGCAGCACCACGATCAGGGTGGACTCCGAGCCGACCAGGGCGCGGGCCAGGTGGAAGTTGTTCTCGGGCAGCAGCTGGTCGAGGCTGTAGCCGGACACGCGGCGCGGGATGTCGGGGTACCGGGTGCGGATCAGCGCGAGGTTGTCGTCGCGCAGCCGCCGCAGCTCCCGGTAGATCTCCGCGCGGCGCCCGCCCTCGGCGACGATCCGCGCGTACTCCTCGTCGGACGTCTCGCCCACCCACATCCGCAGCCCGTCGTAGGTGAGCACCTCCAGCCGGATGACCGACTCGGTCATCTTGCCGTAGGCCTGCGCGGACGCGCCGCACGAGTCGTTGCCGATCATCCCGCCGATGGTGCAGGTGTCGTGGGTGGACGGCTTCGGCCCGACCATCAGCCGATGGTCGCTGAGCTGCCGGTTCAGGTCGTCCAGGCAGATGCCGGGCTCGACCAGGGCCGTCCGGGCCTCCGGGTCGCACGACAGCAGCCGGTTGCAGTATTTCGACCAGTCGATGACCACGGCCTCGTTGCAGCACTGCCCGGCCAGGCTCGTGCCGCCGCCGCGGGACAGGACCGGCACCTGGTGGCGGGCGCAGACCTCGACCGCCGCCACGGCGGCGTCCACGTTCCGGGGCACCACCACCCCGATCGGCGGCCGCCGGTAGTTGGACGAGTCGTGCGCGTAGGCGGCGCGGGAGCCCGCGTCGAACCGCACTTCCCCGTCCACCGCCGCCGCCAGGTCGTCCTGGAGGCTGGTCTGAGGTTCGGTCTTGTGCACGGTGCCGATGGCCATGACGGTCCCCGTACCCCGTCCCCGGCGTTCAAGCATGGGAGGGGTTTCAAGCATGGACGGGGGGAACGGCACTAAGGAGGACCAGCGAAAGGAGACGCCATGGGCGCGAAAGTCGCCGACCATGTGCTGGAGCGCCTGCGGGAATGGGGCGTGGAGCAGATCTTCGGGTATCCGGGGGACGGCATCAACGGGCTCGTCGCCGCGCTCGGCCGGGCCGACAACAAGCCAAAGTTCGTGCAAAGCCGCCACGAGGAGATGTCGGCGTTCGAGGCCGTCGGCTACGCGAAGTTCAGCGGGCACGTGGGCGTGTGCATGGCGACGAGCGGCCCCGGCGCCATCCACCTCCTGAACGGCCTCTACGACGCCAAGCTCGACCACGTGCCCGTCGTGGCCATCGTGGGCCAGACCGCGCGCAGCGCGATGGGCGGCGACTACCAGCAGGAGGTCGACCTCCAGACCCTGTTCAAGGACGTGGCGTCCTACGTGCAGACGGCGTCGGTCCCGTCGCAGTTCCCGAACCTGCTCGACCGGGCGCTGCGGATCGCCATGGCCGAGCGCACGCCGACGGCCGTCATCGTCCCGGCCGACCTCCAGGAGGAGGAGTACGAGCCGCCCCAGCACGCGTTCAAGCAGGTCCCGTCGTCGGCGCCGGGCCTGGTGCGGCCGGTCACCCGCGCCCCGGACGCGGAGGTCGACCGGGCCGCCGAGATCCTGAACGCCGGGTCGAAGGTCGCGATCCTGGCCGGGCAGGGCGCGCGGGACGCGGCGGCCGAGGTGATGGAGATCGCCGACCTGACCGGCGCGGGCGTGGCCAAGGCGCTGCTCGGCAAGGACGTCCTGCCGGACGACCTGCCCTACGTGACCGGCTCGATCGGGCTGCTCGGCACGCGGCCGTCGTACGAGCTGATGCGCGACTGCGACACGCTGCTGATCGTCGGCTCCAACTTCCCCTACAGCCAGTTCATGCCGGAGTTCGGGAAGGCCCGCGCCGTCCAGATCGACGTGGACGGACGGCTGATCGGCATGCGCTACCCGACCGAGGTCAACCTGGTCGGGGACGCCGCCGAGACGCTGCGCTCGCTCATCCCGAAGGTGCGCCGCAAGGACGACCGGTCCTGGCGCGAGACCGTCGAGGGGCACGTCTCGCGCTGGTGGGACACCGTGGAGCGGCAGGCGAGGATGCCGGCCGACCCGATCAACCCGATGCTGCTGGCCTGGGAGCTGTCCGCGCGGCTGCCCGACGACGTGATCGTCACGGCCGACTCCGGCTCGGCCGCGAACTGGTACGCCCGGGACCTGAAGTTCCGGCACGGGATGCGCGGGTCGCTGTCGGGCACCCTCGCGACCATGGGCGCGGGCGTCCCGTACGCGATCGGGGCCAAGTTCGCCCATCCGGACCGTCCGGCGGTCGCGCTGGTCGGCGACGGCGCGATGCAGATGAACGGGCTCGCCGAGCTGATCACGATCCGCCGCTACCACGAGCTGTGGAGCGACCGGCGGCTGGTGATCGCCGTCCTGCACAACAACGACCTCAACCAGGTCACCTGGGAGCTGCGCGCCATGGGCGGCTCGCCGAAGTTCGAGGAGTCCCAGGTGCTGCCGGACGTCTCCTACGCCTCCTTCGCGACCTCCATCGGGCTGGAGGGCATCGCCGTGGACAAGCCCGAGGACATCGGCCCCGCCTGGGACCGCGCCCTCGCCGCCGACCGGCCGGTGGTGCTGGACGTCCGGTGCGACCCCGACGTCCCGCCCATCCCGCCGCACGCGGACTTCTCGCAGCTCAAGGACGCCGCCGAGGCGATCATGAAGGGCGACCCGGACGCGTCCGGCGTCGTCAGGAAGGGGCTGCGCGCCAAGGCCCAGGAGGTCTTCTCCCGCTCCGACAAGGGCTGACCTCCCGTGCCCGCGCCGCGAGGACGCGCCGCGCCGGAGGGACGGCCCGCGCAAGGGGGACGGCCCGCGCCGGGGGAACGGCTCCGGCGGGCCGTCCGGGCGGGCTCCCGGGTCGCCGCCCCGGCGGCCTGGGCCTTCCTCGTCTGGATCCTGCTGACCTGGAAGTTCACCGCCGAGCAACTGCTCATCGGGGTGGCGGCCGCCACGGCCGCCGGGCTGCTGGTCGCGCCGCTGGGGAAGGCGGCCGGGCCCTGGGCGCTGCTGCGGCCGCGCCGCCTGCGCGCCGCCGCGGAACTGCTCGTCTACACCGCCTGGTGGATCGTGGTCGCGAACGTCCGGCTGGCACGGCGGATCTGGGCGCCGTCCCGGCCGCTGCGCAGCGGCATGGTCGTGGTGCCGACGCGTGAGCGCGGCGACGCGGGCATCACCACGGTCGCCCTGCTCACCTCGGTCATCGTGGACAACCAGCTGGTCGACCTGGACACCCGGCGCGGCCTGCTCCAGTACCACGCGGTCGCCGTCCCGGACCGTCCCGAGACGATCAACGAGCACGTCGAACGCATCCTGCGGCGCGCCCGCGGGGCCGGCGACGGGACGGACGACCGGGCGGGGACTCCGAGCGGCTCCCGGGCGGGCCGATGAACACGCTGTACCTCGTCGTCGCGATCGCCGAGGCGGCGGTGGCGGCGCTGCTGACCGTCCGGCTCGGGCTCGGGCCGACGACCTGCGACCGGATCGTCGCCCTGAACGCCCTCACGACCCAGGCGATGCTCGCGCTGCTGTTCTTCGCCGCCTACGCCGACCGCACCGGGTACCTGGACGCGGCGCTGTGGCCCGCGTCCTTCGGCTACCTCGGGACGATCATCTGGGCGCGCTACCTCGAACGGGGGCTGCTGTGAGGGAGGCCCTCGTCGCCGGGACGGCCCTGGTCGGGCTGTTCTTCTCGCTGTCCGCGGCCGTGGGCATCCTGCGCATGCCGGACGTCTACACGCGCATCCAGTGCTCGTCCAAGACCGTCACGATGGGCGTCCTGCCCGCGCTGGCCGCGCTGGTCATCGGCGAGGGCGCGTTCAGCCAGTACGGCGCGCGCGCCCTGCTCATCGTCGCCCTCCTGGGCGTGCTGAACCCGGTCGCCGCGCACGCGCTCGCCCGCGCCGCCTACCGGACCGGCGTCCCCATGTGGCACGGAGCCGTCCAGGACGAGTCGCTCGAAGACGCCGCGAAGAAGAGCGGCGACCCCGGCGACGGCCGGGGCGGGAACGGCGACCACGGGGACGGCTCCGGGAAGCGGCGGGGGTGAGCTGCGGATGTTCTGGGTGCTCGACTACCTCGTCCTCGCGCTGATCCTCGCCGGCGGCGTCCTGACCGTCCGGATCCGGTCGCTGAACGGCGCGGTGATGGCGCTGTCGTCGGTCGGCGTCCTGCTCGGCCTGCTGTTCGTCGTGCTCGGCGCGCCGGACGTCGCGCACGCCCAGCTCGTCGTCGGCGCGATCGCCCTGCCGGCCCTCTACCTGATCGCCATCGGCAAGACCCGCGCGGACGTCCCGGACGACGACCCCAGCGCGGCGAGCACCGACCGCAGGCAGGAGCCGGAACGATGAGCCGGCGAG
>NZ_JBFAOF010000179.1:0-10201 GCF_040675125.1 Spirillospora sp. NPDC049652
GCCGGCGCCTGCCCGGTGCGCCCGCGCTGCCCGACGGGCGCGGCGCGCTGCTGGGGGCGGGCTCGGAGCTGCGGGCGCTGGCCGGCCAGTGGGGTTCCAGAGTGGCGGTCTCGCAGGAAACAGGGCAGGAGACCACGAAGGAGGCGGTGCTGGTACGGCCGGACGGCTACGTCGCCTGGGCCGGACACCGGGAGCAGGAGCTGGCCGAGGCGTTGCACCACTGGTTCGGCCCGCCGGCCTGACAAGGCGCGTTGGTGCCCGGCTTTCGGACGCTGGTCCGCGGGGGTGGCGAGGTCGTGTCGGACGTGCAGCCAGACCCCCGTCGTCGTGACCGCGAAGTCCGCTGAGCGCGGTTCGCTGGGCGCGGTTCGGCCTCGCCACCGCAGATGTCCGTCTCGCTTGACCTCTTGCGCGTCAGTCCGGCAGCCAGTGCAGCTCGTGCGCCAGGGCTTTGGCGGCGGCACGGATGCGGTCGTGTAGTGGCGACTGCTCGCGTGGGAGGACCAGGTGGACCGTCAGGCTGGGCGCGTCCCGCAGCGGTCGCCAGGTGAGGCCGGCCGGTTGTGCCGTGGCCGCGGCTTCTCCCGCCGGGGCGAGGGTGACCCCGTCGCGCAGGTCGCGCTGGGACATGTCGTAAGAGACGGCGGGCGTGTGGAATCGGGGGCGCGGTCGGATGTCCCGGAACAGCGCGAACAGCTGATCGTGGATCACGGGGTTGGCCGCCCGGTCCGGGAGTCGTAGCGGATACGCGCCCGCGTCGGCGATCTCGATCTCCGGGCATTCGGCCAGCGGATGGTGCTGTGCCAGCTGGACGCCGACGCGTTGACGTCGCAGCAGGAACCGGCGCACGCCACGGCCCGGTTGTTCACCGCGGGTGATCCCTGCATCGATGCGGCCGTCGGCGACCGCCGCGGAGATCTCCGGTGTCGCCATCGGGAACGCGCCGACATCGAGTCCGCTGTTGCCGCGAACCAACCTGTCCACCAGGGCCGGTGCCGTCTCGGCCCCGGCGCTGAGGCTGTATCCGATGCGCAGCGTGCCCAGTTCACCGGCCGCCGCGCTCCGGGCGGCGCCCCACGCCCGGTCCAGCGCCGCCAGCGCGGGCGGCGCGGACTCCGCCAGAGCCGCACCGGCCGTGGTCAACACGACGTGACGCGTGTCGCGGACCAGCAGCACCGTACCCAGCTGCGCCTCCAATCGGCGCATCCGGGCGCTGAGGGCGGGCTGGGCGATACCGATCCGTGCGGCCGCGCGGGTGAAGTTCAACTCCTGCGCCAGCACCAGGAAGTACCGCAGGCTCACCGTATCCGGCGCCACGTGCCCTCCCCGCCCGATTGATCACGATCCGTTCTGAGCCTATCCCGTACCGGTCTTTCCCTCGACCGCGCATCAAGCCCTAACCTGCGCATGCCGGGATCGATCGATCTGAGTGTCCATTCGACGCCAGACGCGTCCGGCCGAACACAGGAGGTTTTCATGGCTAAGGGCTATTGGGTCAGCGTCTACCCAGCCATTTCCGACTCTGAGGGGCTGGCTGCCTACGACGAGCTGGCCCGTTTGGCTGTCCAGGCTGGCGGCGGGCGCCTCCTGTCCCGTGGCGCTCGAGTCGTCGCCCACGAGGCTGGAATCACGGAACGCGTCATTCTGATCGAGTTCGACAGCTTTGAAAAGGCCGTCGCGGCATACGAGAGCGAGGCGTACAAGAAGGCGCTGGCGGCCTTCCCCGCCGGCGCCGAGCGCGACTTCCGCATCATCGAAGGCATCGACTGACCGTCACGCCCAGCGATCGCCGAGCTTCGAAGGCGACCTCGCTGACGCCGCCGCCTTGGCGGCGGCGCGGTCGTCATCCACTATCCGGCAGCGGATAGCAAGGAAGCGTCCGGCTGGCCCGCTGAACGGCCCAAGAAACACGGGAAGGACAGTGCGGTGGAGGAAGTGTCGAAGCAGGTGCTCGCCGAGCTCGGCGTGTACTCCGAGGTAATCCGGCAGGTGTTCGACGGCCGCGACCTGACCACTCTCCGCACGCGGCAGCTGCGCTTCGAGCGCTGCTCCTTCGTCGGCGCCGATCTGCGCCACGCGATGCTGGATGGCTGCTTCTTCAAGATGTGCGACCTGCGTGAGGCCAATCTGCGCGGCGCCTCACTGCGCGGCGTCCGCCTGGCCGGATGCGGCTTGCAGGGCGCAGACCTGCGCGATGCCGACCTCACCGACGCCCAACTCGGCCTCGTCAACACCGGCGTCCACCCCTACGGCCAGTCCGATGTGACCGGCGCCGACCTGACCGGCGCCACCATCACCGGCCTGCGCGCCGACCAGGTCATAGGCTGGCCCCCGCACCCCGCCGGCCCTGCCGGGCGGAAGCGTCGCTGATCGCACTGCGCCCCCGCGATGCTGCTGTACTCCCGGGCACGTGAAGAGGAGTGCACCCGCCTGGACGTCGACGACGTCGCCATCACCGCCCGCACCGGCACCATCCGCCCGCACGGCAAGGAGACCAGGTCCGCACCGTCCCCTTCCGAAAGTCGCGCGGGAGCGGCCGAGAGTGATGTCGGCCCCGTGCACGGTGGCGTCTGGTTCGTCCGAGGGCGACGCCCTCCGTCCATGCCAGGAGTCAGGGGAAGCGGGAGTAGGTCACGTAGTCGGCCACGACCCGGAAGCCGGGACGTTGGTATGCGGCTGGGTTCGCCGGAGTCGTGACGTGCACGACCTCGGCCACACCGTCGTCTAGCAGCGAGCTGGTGACTGCGGCTACCAGCGCGGTCGCATAGCCGCGCCCCCGATGTTCGGGCGCGGTGTAGATCGGCTCGAGGCGCACCGCCGAGCCGAAGCGGGGACCGTGCCCGGCCACCGCCACCACCCGACCTCCGGTCTCCCAAAGGTGCAGGTCGCCGGAGACAAGGCGGCCGGCGACGGCACCGGGCGTGCCATGGCCCCTGGTGACGGCTTGGTACCAGCGGTCCAGCAGGTCGTGGTCGGACGGCGTCGCGGGCCGGGCGAAGCCGTCCGGTGCCGGACACGACTGGAGCGTCTCCAGCCGGTGCAGCCGCGCCCGGTGGCCGACCGGCTGCCCCGGACAGGCCGACCCGAACGCTTCGGCGAGGTCACTGCGGCCTTCCCACGCATGGGGTGCACCGCCAAAGCCATCGTCCAGGTGCCCGGGCAGCGCGGCAGCGGCCTCCGTTGGCATGTCGCCGAGAAGCAGTGGCCCGAAGGACGGGCAGACGAATGCACCGCCGACCGTCCCGTCCGGGCCCGTCCACCAGCCGAACAGCGGCGCCGTCAGTTTTCGGCCGGAGTGACGCTGAGCCGATAGCGCGATCAGTAGAGGAAGGTTGGTCGCCGCCCGTCCGAGCAGGAACTCCTCGCCCGCGACGAACTCGGCCGGATCACCCACCACAGACCAGCCGAAGGTCAACGCCACCGCCGCCCCTCCCAGGACGCGAGCGAAGCATCAATCCTCAGACGTCGGCCGCGAAAGTGGATCAGAGGATGGCGTTGACCAGAGCCGGCGGGCATCCGAAGCGGCAGCATCAGCTCGATCACGGGATCCACCATCCGCTCATCATGTCGCCCAACAGGACGCGCCGTCACGTTCCCGTCATCCCGCCCCTGCGAGAACGGCCCTCGATCCCTCACCCCCCAAAGCCTCGGCCCCAAACAGACCCACACCTCAGGTCGGATGAACGATCTGATAGCCCTCGCTCCATTCGTCTGTGTCCAGTTCGTAGCCGCCGATCAGGAAGCAATTGGGCCCATCCCTGAATCCAGGAAGCGGCCTCGCCCGGCCGACACGGTCTTCCGCATGCTCACGCGTCGAGTGCACCCCGAGGATCTTCGGGTTGTCGCCCTCTTCCTCACAGATTGAGACCCGATTGCTTTCGCTGCGGTGAATGACGGTCCCTGTCTCGTCTCCGGCCTGATGATGGACGTGCCACAGCACATAGACCTTGGTGACCATGATCAAAGTTCGCGCCCGTCGGCCCACCGCAAGCGACCGACTTAAACGTCGTCTCATTTGGTGAGGTCGCGGCAGCAGATGAGGGCGGCGGCGATGCCGACGAAGGCCCGGAGTTGGTCGGCCTTGCGCTGTAGTGGCGGTGCAGGCGACAGAGGCCGTTCATCCATGACACCGTCCGCTCGGCCACCCACCGGTGCCGGCCGAGCTGGTTGGAGGCCTCGATGCCGCAGCGGGCGATCCGCGGGACGATGTTGCGGCTGCGCGGCCACGCCCGCGGTCGACGTAGTCGTAGCCCTTGTCGGCGTGCTACTTGCTAGACGGCGCCTGCGTGGGCTACGCCGGGAGCGGCCCGCCCTCCTTTGGCGGTGCGGACGCTGACGGAGCCGTTCGCTCACCGCACCCAGTCCAGTTCCCCGGCCGCGCCGAGGTCGTCCAGCATCACCCGGTGGAGCTTGGCCCACACCCGGGCGGCGCTCCAGTCGGCGAAACGGCGGTGCACCGTTTGCCAGGACGCGTCGAACGTGGGCGGGAGTTGCCGCCAAGTTCAGCCGGTGGCGGCCACGAACACAATCGCCGCCAGCACGCTGCGGTCGTCGGCTCGCCGCCGTCTCCAGCCCTGCGGCCCCGTCGGCGCCGGTGGAACCACCCGCTGGAACATCTCCCGCAATCCGTCCGGTTCCAGCCTTCCTCAAAGCTCGCCCCGGCTGGCTCAACGAGACATCACCCATCAAACACGGTCTAACTCGACGACTCCGTCGCTGGCGGGACACCGCACTGCTCGCAGCCGTTCGCATGATCGTCCCGACAGACGTAGCCGATGGCACCTTCCACGCACCATTCGGCGGCTGCTTCGGACAGCAGGTCCGGCCCGGCAAGCAGGAGCCGACGCAGTTCAGCGTTGTCCGCAATGTCGGCCGGACGGCTGGTGAACCACTCGTCGAACCAAGGTTTGTCCCGGTGCACGCGCCAGTGTCCGTGCTCCCGGTCGTCGACTGCGGCAACGAACCGATCGACGATGCGCTCCCAACTGGGTGCGCCGAACCAGCCGTTGTCGGACGCGCAGAAGAATTCGATCAGGGTCCGCAGGCCGAACTCCTGCTCGTGGAGGCGGTACGCACGGCCCCAACTGATCGCGTCCTGTGCCATCTCCGCAAGGTCGTCGCGCGGATCATCCCCGTGCGCCGGGTCGTCAGGGTTGTGGCAGGCCAACCCGAGCTCGAGCACGGACTGTCCAGTCGGCAGAACCCGAGACGGGTTGACGATCGCGAGACCGACAGCGACCCAGTCGACATGGTCAAACGACAGCAACGAGCGCACGAGCCGGGTGGTCGCCGCGTTGATCCGCATCATCATGCCGTCGTGCAGCGGGCTCCTGCCGGCATGCCAGTTCTCCACAGGCGTGTTGCGCCACAGGGCGAGCGTGATCCGGGTGGCGGCGAGCCACAGCAGAGCGTCGTCGTCAAGGTGCCCGAACCGGCTGGCGCACTCCTGGGCACCGTACTGGATCAACATTCGCTGGTTCGGTCGCGCGTGGCTGTCGGACTTCTCAGGTTCGACGTACTCGTAGTCGGTGGCGTACTCGTCGAGGATCTTGTTGAGCTCGGCTGCGCTGCCGGCGACGTCGTAATCGAAGCCGTCCGGCCCATTGACGACGTACACGTCGTGGTCCCACGTGACTTGCACGTCGCCCCAGAGCACGACGTCGTCGCACTCGTCGATGGCGCCGTCAGTCACTACCGGCTTGATCATGATCGGTGCAGTTCGTCCATCGGTCCGCCCGTCGTCCTGGTCAGCTGCCCACGCAGTGATGACGCCGAGCGGCTTCGGGACGAAAGGACCGACCTCGGTGAAGCTGAACGGCTCGTCGTTCTCATCGGTGTCGAACCGGCTGTTGATGAACGCGACCGCCTCGGCAGGCGTACTGACGACGGCCTCGGCGCCACTGTCGTTGTCGACGACTCGCCACAACTTGCTGTTCTTCACGACGGTCTCCGATCTAGGTGGGAACACCCAGGGCTGGCAGGACGTGCCGAGGTACTCGGCGCTGACTCCAATGATGGGGTGACCCGTCCCCTCTGTAGGTCTCGCAAGCGCTCGTCGGCGAAGATGAGCTCCCGCTGATGTCAGCGATCGGGACGGTGCCCGAGTGCTGCTGGCACACTGCTGCCCCAACTTCCCGCGATTTGATCTCATGTGACCCGACCAGGGCTAAGACCGTGTCTTGATTGGTGACTCATCGTTGGATCGGTCGTGGCGAGCTTCAACGAGCGACTGGTTCCCGACGAGCTGTGGGAGTTGTTCCAGCGGGTGATCCCGCCAGCAACGGCCCGACCGCAAGGCGGCGGACGACGCCGGGCCGATGACCGCAACGTGCTGGCCGCGATTGTTTTCGTGGCAACGACCGGATGTATCTGGCGGCAGCTCCCGCCGATCTTCGGTGCGTCCTGTCAGACGGTGCACCGCCGGTTCACCGGGTGGATCCAGGCGGGGATGTGGGCCAAGCTGCACCGCGTCATCCTGGACGAACTCGGTGCGGCCGGCGAGCTGGAATGGTCGTGATGTGCCATCGACGCCGTCAGCGTCCGGGCTGCCAAAGGGGGGAGCTGACGGGCCCGAATCCTGTCGACTGCGGCAAGAACCGGCGGAGACTGGTCGACGCACCGACAAGGTCGGGTCCGAAACGACGAGAAGTCGCGGCAAGTGCCGGAGTGGGGTCCGCCGGATGAGTGCCGATGTTTTCAGCCTGGTGCACGCACAGTACGACGGGGACGACGGCGGCTGGTAGCGGTTGCGTTCCAGTCCTTCTCGTATGTCACCTGGTTCGCGAACACGTTAACGGCCCGCTCGCACCGGGGCCGGGGCGAGGCTGACCTCCGCCCCTTGCCGGCCCGCACCTGTCAGGACCAGGACGTTCTCGGGGGAGTGAGGCATCCATAGACACCGAGAGGATATCGCCGGGTACGTCGCCCCGCGCGTGCGGACTGGAGTGGACGGCTGCGATTCCTCAGGCCTACTGTTGAACCAGATTCCCGTCAATGAACGGAATGAAAATGAAGCGGTTTATGGTTATGCGGATCTCGCTAATATTTCTTGTGTTGCTTCCTCCGCTCTCCTCCTGTGCGCGCTCAGACAGCGGGAAGCCTGAGAAAATGTGTGCCCCTCTGCCTGGCAGATGTGGAGACACCCTCGGCCCTACTCCTGACCGAACGCCGAAATAGGGCAACGGGAGTGTGGTCCGAAGTCGTCATCGGAACAAGCTCTTGGCGCGGGAAAGGCGCGCCTGCTGGGTGCCGTAGAGCGCGACGGGACGTAACCCTCGGCCGCATTCCGGCCGGACCAACCACGCACCCAGGGTGCGCTTACCGGACCCCGCCGGAGGGCGCCCTCTGTGCAGGATGACAAACAAGAACAAGCGGGCCAAGCAACGCCGCGATGTGTGCGGCCGCCCGGTCGTCGGCGCTCTCCAGGTCGGGAGTGAGCTGCGAGAAGGAGCCCTTCGCCAGTAACCGCGAAGGCGGCACCGCGCTGAGCGTCAACAACCGCGGCACCGCCTGGGCGCCTGCCCGGGAGCAGGACAAGCAGGCCGGGTACATCACCTCCTCTCACAATGCCTTTCGCACCCTCGACGGCGACGCGTCTACCCGTCAGGGGCGGCAGCCACGTGGCCAGCGCCGCGGCGGGCGGGCCGTCCGCGCACGTGGTGCAAGGCATGGTGTTTGAGCTGTGCTGACACCTGCGGGGGACGACCTGAAGGTGCTCGCGGTCGGCTGGGCTCGCGGGGCTGCGGCGTACGCCCTTCGGTACACCCACGACCCGGCTGCGACGACCCCGTTTTTGGCGACTTGCCCCCTTTGGCCTGGCCGTTCGCGGCCCACGTGCCTGGGAAGCCACCGGAATGTGACGGGGATGGTGCGAGCTCGTATGACTACCTTTAGTAGTCATCAGCGTATAGCGACGCGAGGGCCCCATGTTCCGACTACTGATGAGCACCGCAGCCGCAGCAGGTACGGCCGCCGTACTGACTGTGTCCCCGGCGAGCGCCGACGCCCATCGCGCAAGCGGCGCCCGAGACGCCGACGCGCTGGCGGCCTCCGTCTGCCGCGCCTACGCCTCTGGCAAGTCCGGCGCCTACTCGGCCTGCCGGCCCCCCCAGACCATGTACACGCACCGGGTTGCTGTGAAGTGCGTGAGCAGCTTCACAGGGGCCTCCCACACCAAGCACGGGCCGTGGGTCGGCGGGTTCAGCGTCTCCAGGGCCAGCTGCAGGTGGGGGTTGGAAATGCGGGAGAGCTACTGGTCCGAGGGGCACCCCGAACGGCCCTGAACGGCGAGCGGACGAGCCCAGTGGCGCCGCGCCTCATCGAGCGGGGCCCGATGCGAGAGGCGATCTTCCGGCAGGCTGACGTCCAGCTGGCCCGCGCGCTGCACACGGGGGCCCGGCGGGGGCGTGAGGAGGGATGGTGCTACGCCGAGTGGGAGGACTATCCGGCCTCAGTACAGACGTTCATCACCGCTCATCTGCCGGACTCGGCCTAACCCGCCCAGGGCCGGCCGCAGATGTGATGTCCCGCCGCTGAACGGACCGTCTCGGCGAAGCTCCAACGCGGTGGATGTCGTTGCTGAACCGCAGGTAGCGGAGCGGCACCGATGTGCACCTCGGCGGTGGCGTTCTGGGCTGTCGGCCGAGGTCGCGTGTCGCGGTGGTTGCGTCGGTACGGGCATCGCCAGCCTAGCCATCCTGGCCGAGGTGGAGGCCGCCGACGCGATCGGCTGGGCCCGCGCGCACTATCACCCCAAAGCTGTGACACCCCTGGCGGCGTCGATGGGGGAGCCGTTTCTCGCAGGTCGTCCCGACCGGTGGCAAGGCCCTCGGACACGGTCCGCGTTTGGTGCCGCGGCCGAGCAGGCGGTGCGTGCGTCCGCCGGTCCGAACGGCACATCGGTTCGCAGGCGGCGGGCGGACATCGCCGGGGGTTTGGTCTGCACGTTGAGGTGGTCAGCATGAACGGGGGTGCGGGAAACTGCAGGCCGCTCGGGTTGATCGCCGCATTCCGGGCCCGTGCGGGCGTGTCTAGCGTCGGGTCGCGTGAAGGAGAAACTGCTCGACTCATCACGCCGCCTGCTCGGCGGCGTTCTCGGATTGCTGGCCCTCGGCGTGGTCATGTTCGCCGGGGCGGTGTTGGACGGCCCACCGCGCCCGGCGCCCGCGGACGCTCGGGCGGACGAGTTCAGTGCCGCGCGAGCCCTCGGCCATCTCAACCGGTTCGCCAAGGAGCCGCGGCCGATCGGCAGTGCGGCGAGCGCGAGGACACGCGACTACCTCGTTGAGCGTCTGCGCGCCCAAGGGTTCGGCGTGCAGGTGCAGCGTGCGGTCGGAGCTTCCTCCGGGGCAGGGCTGGCGACGTTCGGGCGGGTGGAGAACGTGGTCGCCACCCTCCCGGGCCGCGACTCCACCGGGATGATCATGCTGGCCGCGCACTACGACTCCGCGGCGATGGGGCCTGGGGCGTCCGACGACGGTGCGGCCGTGGCCGCGATCCTGGAGACGGCCCGCGCGCTGCGGGAGCGCGGCCCGCTGCGCAACGACCTGGTCCTGCTGCTGTCCGACGGTGAGGAGGACGGCGTGCTCGGCGCTGAGGCGTTCGTCCGGGAGCGTCCGCTCGGCCGGGCCAGGGGTGTGCTCCTCAACTTCGAGGCGCGTGGCGCGGGCGGGCCCACGCTGATGTTCGAGACGACCCGGAACAATGCGCGGCTGGTCAGCGCGTTCGCGGACGCGGCGCCGAGGCCGCATGGTGACTCCTCGATGGTCGAGCTCTACCGGATGCTGCCGAACAACACCGACTTCACCCCGCTGTCCAAGGCCGGGTTCCGCGGTATGAACTTCGCCTGGATCCAGCGCGGTTCCCACTACCACACGGCCACGGACTCCATCGGCAACCTCGATCGGGGCAGCCTCCAGCACCACGGCGCCACCATGCTCGCCCTCACCCGCACGCTCGGGAACACCGACCTGGCCGATCTGGACGGCAGGGGCGACACGACCTACTTTCGGCTGCCCGGGGTGATGGTGACCTACCCGGGGGCGCTGGTGCCGGTGCTGACCGTCCTGTCGGTCCTGGCGTTCGGCGGGCTGATCGTGGCGGTGCGGAAGCGGCGGCTCGCGAGCCTGCCGCGCATGCTGATCGCCGCGGTGTCCGCGGTGCTGCCGCTGCTGCTGACGGCCGTACTGGCGCAGGTGCTGGG
>NZ_JBFAOF010000180.1:0-10052 GCF_040675125.1 Spirillospora sp. NPDC049652
CCCGGCGCTGCTCGCGGTCGCGGCGGGCGTCGTGTTCGGATTTCCGGTGCTGTCCACGATGGCGCTCGACCACGGCTCGTCCTCCGCGCACGCGGCCGTGGTGGTCGCCCTGCTCCCAGCGGCGACGGCCGTGGCCGCCGTCGTGCGCGCGGGGGAGCGGCCGTCCCCGGCTTTCTGGGCCGCGAGCGGGGCAGGACTCGCGTGCGTCGCGACCTTCGCGCTGGTCCGCGCGGGCGGGCGGGTCACGGCCTCCGACCTGCTGCTGTTCGGCGCGCTCCTCGCCGCCGCGATCGGCTACTGCGAGGGCGGGCGGCTCGCGCGGGAGATGCCGGGCTGGCGCGTGATCTCGTGGGGGCTCGTCATCGCCGCGCCGGTGTCGCTTCCGCTGACCGGCCGGCTGCTCGCCACCACCCACCCGCGCTGGACCGGCGACTCGGTCCTCGGCTTCGCCTACGTCTCGGTGTTCTCCGCCTACCTGGGCTTCTTCGCCTGGTACGCGGGGCTCGGACGCGCCGGGATCGCCCGGGCCAGCCAGGTGCAGCTCACCCAGCCCGTCATGACCCTGCTCTGGGCGGCCCTGCTGCTCGGCCAGCCGGTGGACGCCGCGACCGGCCTCACCGCCGTCGCCGTCCTCGTCTGCGTGGCGCTGACCCAGCGCGCCCGGATCACGCACACCGCGCGCCCGGCCCCGGCCCCGTCTTCAACCCCGGCCCCGGCGCCGGTTCCGGACCCCGGCCGTCCGGGCGCTCCGCGGCGTTCCGGGACGCCCCGGCGCTAGTCGCGGACGATCTGGGCCAGCAGGGTGACGACCGTGGCGGCCAGGGTGAGGGGGACGGCGGTCTTGGGGAACGCGGCGGCGACCCCGGCCGTCGCGGCGGCCACGGTGAGGATCAGCAGCGTCCGGGTGCTCAGCAGAGGGCGATCCGCGCGGGCGCGGGTCCGTCGGGTGGGACGTGTGGACATGGCCTGCGCCTCCTCTTCGGAGTCGATCGCCTACGGAAAGTGTGCACCCGCGCGGGTGATCTCGGTAGGAGCCGATCGGCGTGTCGTACCGCCTTCCGGAAGGATGGCTGGAATGCGGCGGATTTTTTGGTGGACCGGTTGGTGTGTCAGCTATGCGTTGGGCCTGGTCCTGCTCATCGGAACCGGGGCCTGGGCCTGGTGGCAGGACGACCCCGAAGCGCCCGGAACCGGGACGAACGCCCTGTGGGCGCGGCACCAGTGGGTCGGGGAGGCGCACAGCGACGCCGAGTACCGGGCGTTCGCCCGACTGCTCCGGGACAACCGGATCACCGACGTGTACTTCCACGCCGGGCCGTTCGAGGCCGACGGGACCGTCCCGCCGGACAAGTACCGGAACGCGTCCGCCCTGCTCAAGGCCATGAAGGCCTACGCCCCGGACGTCCGGGCGCAGGCCTACCTGGGGCAGATCCGCAAGGTGGAGGGGCAGGGCGTCATCGAGATCGGCGACGCGCGCGTGCAGGAGCGGATCCTGCGGACGGACGCGGCGATGCTCGACGCCGGGTTCGCCGGGATCCACTACGACTTCGAGCCGATCTATCCGGACGACACCGCGTTCCTGCGGCTCCTCGACCGCACCCGCGACCTGGTCCGCTCGCGGGGCCGGCTCCTCTCGGTCGCCCTTGAGCAGCCCCCGCTCAGCGACGCCCTCCAGCCGGTGTTCAAGGCGCTGGCGCCCCGCACCGGGACGGCCCACTACCCGCCCCGCCCGACCGAGGAGTACCTGCGGGCCGTCGCCGACCGCGCCGACCAGGTCGCGATCATGGCCTACGACACGGCGATGCCCACCCAGGCGCTCGCCGGCTGGCACTTCGCGCACCACACCGAGCGGGTGCTGCGGCTGATCGGGGACCGGACGACGGTGTTCATCGGGGTCCCGACGTACCGGCCGGTGGCGCACTGGGCGGAGAACCTGGAGGTCGCGCTGCGCGGGGTGCGGCGCGGGATCGCCGACCTGCCCCGGCAGCCGCGCCGTCCCTACGGCGTGGGCGTGTACGCGGACTGGACGACCTCGCCGGCCGACTGGGCGCGCTACCGCGCCAACTGGCTTGCCCCATAGTCAGACAAACCAGCCCATTTCGCCACCCCGCATGTCACGTTCCCAAACTCGCGTCCGCGCAGGTGGGAAGCCCCGGATAGGTCGCCGCCCGGCGGGTAGTCATCGTGCGTATCGCCTTACTGGCGGATGGTGAGGAAAGTGGGGACGCCGATGAGCGACAAGCACACCCCGCACGACGGCGACCGGCTGAGCCGGTTGAGCTCGGAGTTCGCCGGCTGGCACTTCGGACGGGGCGGATCGGGCCAGTGGTGGGCCGTCCGCGGCAACGACCTCGTCCGGACGGCCAGCGTCGAGGAACTCCGCCATCGGGTGCGGGAGCTCACCGCGCGAGGCCGGGTATGGACTGAGTGACCCCGTAACGCGGCATTTGCGTGCCGCGATGTGGTGAGGGAAGCCGCCCTCCGCGCGTACCCCCGAGCGTGTGGCGGGCGGCTTCTCCATGCCCGGCCCGGCGCGGCTCCCCGCCCCGCCCCGCCCGCTCCCGGCCCTCTCCCCGACCCTCCCTCGGGCCGTCCCCCGCCGGTTTCCGGCTCGTTCCCAAGCGTTTCCACGGCCGCTTCGCCCCGGTAGAGCACACCTGCGGGTCCAAGCCGGGCGGGCGGAACGGTACCGTTCGGTGCATGGCACCCAGCACAACGAGTGACGCGCCGTACGGGCGGATGCTGACCGCGATGGTCACGCCGTTCCTGCCCGACGGCGGCGTCGACTACGACGGCGCCGCCCGCCTGGCGACCCACCTGGTCGACCGGCAGCGCCACGACGGCCTGGTCGTCAACGGGACCACCGGAGAGTCCCCCACCACCAGCGACGCCGAGAAAGAGCGCCTGGTGCGCACCGTGGTCGAGGCCGTGGGCGACCGCGCCGTCGTCGTCGCCGGGGCCGGCACCAACGACACCGAGCACAGCCGCCGGCTGGCCCGGCAGGCCGAGGCCGCCGGGGCGGACGGGCTGCTCGTCGTCACGCCGTACTACAACAAGCCGCCGCAGGAGGGCCTGCTGGCGCACTTCCGGTCCGTCGCCGACGCGTCCGGCCTGCCGGTGATGCTGTACGACATCCCGGGCCGGTCCGGGGTGCCGATCGCGACCGACACGCTGCTCCGGCTCGCCGCGCACCCGCGGATCACCGCGGTGAAGGACGCCAAGGGCGACCTGTTCGCGGGCTCGGTCGTGATGGCCGAGACCGACCTGGTGTTCTACTCCGGCGACGACGCGCTGAACCTCGCCTGGCTCGCCATGGGCGCCGCCGGGTTCGTCAGCGTGGTCGGGCATGTCGTCGGCGCGGACCTGCATGAGATGATCGACGCGTACCGAGCGGGGGACCACGGGCGCGCGCTGGAGATCCACCGGCGGCTGCTGCCCGTGATCACCGCCATCATGACCCGAACACAGGGCGCGATCGCCGTCAAGGCCGCCCTGAAGCTGTTGGGCCTGCCCGGGGGTGGGGCGCTGCGGCCCCCGTTGGCCGAGGCCTCATCCGAATTCGCGGCGCGCCTCGCAGAGGACCTCACGATTGGGGGAGTGCAAGTGCCGGAGGTCACTAGGTGAGCCATCCTCACCCTGAACTGTCGACTCCGCCGCCACTGGCGGCCAACGGGCTGCGCATCGTCGCCCTGGGCGGTCTCGGGGAGATCGGCCGCAACATGACGGTGTTCGAGCACGCCGGAAGGCTGCTCATCGTCGACTGTGGCGTGCTGTTCCCGGAGACCGAACAGCCCGGGATCGACCTGATCCTGCCCGACTTCGACTACATCCGCGACCGCCTGGACGACATCGAGGCGGTCATCCTCACGCACGGCCACGAGGACCACATCGGGGCCGTGCCGTACCTGCTGCGCGAGCGGCCCGACATCCCGCTGGTCGGCTCCAGGCTGACCCTCGCGCTGCTGGCGGCCAAGCTCCAGGAGCACAGGATCCGGCCGGTGCTGCGGGAGGTGAAGGAGGGCGACCGGCACGGGTACGGGCCGTTCGACGTCGAGTTCCTCGCCGTCAACCACTCGATCCCGGACGCGCTCGCCCTCGCCATCCGCACGCCGGCGGGGCTGGTCCTGGCGACCGGCGACTTCAAGATGGACCAGCTCCCGCTGGACGGCCGGCTGACCGACCTGCCCGGGTTCGCCCGGCTCGGGGCCGAGGGCATCGACCTGCTGATGTCGGACTCGACCAACGCCGAGGTGCCCGGGTTCGTCACCAGCGAGCGGGCCATCGGCCCGGTCGTGGACGAGGTGTTCCGCACGGCGGAGGAGCGGCTCATCGTCGCCTGCTTCGCCTCGCACGTGCACCGCGTCCAGCAGGTCCTGGACGCGGCCGTCGCCAACGGCCGCAAGGTCTGCTTCGTCGGCCGCTCGATGGTCCGCAACATGGGCGTCGCGCGCGAGCTCGGCTACCTGGACGTCCCCGAAGAGATCATGGTGGACGTCAAGGACCTCGACAGCGTCCCGCCGGACGAGCTGGTGCTGATCTGCACCGGGTCGCAGGGCGAGCCGATGTCGGCGCTGTCCCGGATGGCGGCCCGCGACCACCAGCAGATCCGGATCACCGAGCGCGACACGGTCATGCTCGCCTCGTCCCTGATCCCCGGCAACGAGACCTCGGTCAACCGGGTGATCAACGGACTGACCCGGTGGGGCGCCCGCGTCGTGCACAAGGGCAACGCGCTGGTGCACGTCTCCGGGCACGCCTCGGCGGGCGAGCTGCTGTACGTCCTCAACATGACCAAGCCGGGCAACTTCATGCCGATCCACGGCGAGTGGCGGCACCTGCGGGCGCACGCCAAGCTCGCCGCGCAGACCGGCGTCCCGGCCGAGAACATCGTCATCGCCGAGGACGGCGTGGTGGTCGACCTGGTGGACGGCCGCGCCAAGATCGTGGGCGCGGTCCCGGCCGGGTACGTCTACGTGGACGGCCTGTCGGTCGGCGAGGTCACCGAGACCTCGCTGAAGGACCGGCGGATCCTCGGCGAGGAGGGCTTCGTGTCCATCGTCGTCGGGATCGACTCCTCCAGCGGCAAGCTGGTCGCGGGGCCGGAGATCCACGCCCGCGGCGCGGGCATCGTCAACGAGGACTTCGACGCGATCATCGACCGCCTCGAGGACGCCCTGCGCGACGCCGCCTCCAACGGCGTCAACGACCACCACCAGATCAACCAGGTCATCCGCCGCACCGTCGGCAAGTGGGTGAGCGACAACTACCGCCGCCGCCCGATGATCATCCCGGTCGTCGTCGAGGTCTGACCCCGGCGACGACCGCGCGGCGGCCCCGGACCGGCCCACCGGTCCGGGGCCGCCGCGCGTCCCGGCCGGGGGCGCTCGTGGGCGGGCTCCGGCGCCGGTGGCGGGCGGTCCCAGGGGGCGGCAGGGACAAAACGGATTCCTCGGGTCGCACTGACACGCCGGGGCGATCCTGGGAACGCCGGTCGGACTTGGTTAATGTCAGCACCATGGCCACACGTCCGTCCGGGGGAGCGAAGACCGCGCCGTCGTCCTCGCGTTCCAGGGGCGGCGGCGGACCGGCGCGGCCGGCCGGCGGCAAGCCGCCCGCGCAGCGCAGGCCCCGGCAGGGGGCCGGAGGGAAGGGCGGCGGCGGCAAGGGACGCGCTCCCGCGCGCCGGCAGCAGCCCAGCCAGCCCGATCCGATCCCCCAGCTGGTGCTCGGATTCTTCAAACTCCTGTTCAAGCTCTACCACCTGGCCGCCGTGGCGGTCGGGTCGGTCTTCCGGGCGTACGGCAACGGCGCGCGCGACCTCGACGAGCAGCACCGCCGCGACGGGCTCGGCCTCGCGCTGCTCGGCGCGGCGATCGTGCTCGCCTCCGTGCTGTGGTGGACGCCCGAGGGCGTGGTCACCGTCGCGCTCGAACGGGTGGTGCGCGGCGCGCTCGGCGTGCTCGCGATGGCGCTGCCCGTCGTGCTCGCCGCGCTGGCCTGGCGCACGCTGCGGCACCCCGAGCACAACGAGGACACCGGCCGCGTCGTCATCGGCATGACGGCGCTCGGCGTCGGCGTGCTCGGCATCATCCACGTCGCCTCCGGCGGCCCGACCCCGGCGCACGACATGCCCGGGGTGCGCGGCGCGGGCGGCGTGATCGGCTGGCTGGTCGCCGCGCCGCTGCGCGCGACGCTGTCGGGGTGGGTGGCGGTTCCGCTGCTGCTCCTGCTCTCCGGGTTCGGGCTGCTGGTGGTCACCGCCACGCCGATCGCCCGCGTCCCCGACCGGCTGGCCGAGCTGTGGGCGGTCGCGACGCTCCAGGGCCGTCCGCCGCGTCCGGACGAGACGGCCGGCGACGACACCAAGCCCAAGCGCCGCCGCAAGAAGGACGAAGACGGCGACGGCGAGCTGGAGGTCGGGGAGCACTCCCGGCCGTACGACACGCCCGTCCTCGACGAGTCGTCCGCGGCCGGCAAGAAGGGCAGGGGCGGCAAGGCCGACAAGAGCGGCGACCTCGCCGACGAGCTGTTCGGCCCCGACCCGCTCGGCGTGGACGACGTCCCGCCGCCGCCTCTACCCGTCGACGACGTGCCCGATGACCTCCCCGGCGACATCCTGGTCGACTCTCCGGAGGCCGCGCCGGAGGTGCCCGATCCGACGCCCGGGCCGTCCCGCACCGAGCAGCTGCCGCTGTCGTCCTCGGGGGAGATCTACGAGCTGCCCGACCCCACGGCCCTGCGTCCCGGCAGTGTCGCCAAGCCGCGCACCAAGGCCAACGACGCGGTCGTCGCGTCGCTCACCGAGGTGCTGGAGCAGTTCAACATCGACGCGCAGGTCACCGGCTTCACCCGGGGCCCGACGATCACCCGGTACGAGATCGAGCTCGGCCCGGCGGTCAAGGTCGAGAAGATCACCGCGCTGACCAAGAACATCGCGTACGCGGTCAAGTCGTCCGAGGTCCGGATCATCTCCCCGATCCCCGGCAAGTCGGCGATCGGCGTCGAGATCCCGAACGTCGACAAGGACATCGTCAGCCTCGGCGACGTGCTCCGCTCGCCCGCCGCGACCAACGAGCACCACCCGATGATCGTCGGCCTCGGCAAGGACGTCGAGGGCCGCACGGTGGTGGCGAACCTGGCCAAGATGCCGCACATCCTCATCGCGGGCGCGACCGGCGCGGGCAAGTCCACCTGCATCAACGGCCTGATCACCTCGGTCATGATGCGGGCCACCCCGGACGAGGTCCGGATGATCCTGGTCGACCCCAAGCGGGTCGAGCTGACCATGTACCAGGGCATCCCGCACCTGATCACGCCGATCATCACCAACCCCAAGAAGGCCGCCGAGGCCCTGGAGTGGGTGGTCGGCGAGATGGACCGCCGCTACGACGACCTCGCCGCGTCCGGGTTCCGGCACGTGGACGACTTCAACAAGGCGGTCCGCGCGGGCAAGCTCACCGCGCCGCCCGGCAGCGAACGCGTCTACACGCCGTACCCCTACATGCTGGTGATCGTGGACGAGCTGGCCGACCTCATGATGGTCGCGCCGCGCGACGTGGAGGACTCGGTCGTCCGGATCACCCAGCTCGCCCGCGCCGCCGGCATTCACCTGGTGCTGGCGACCCAGCGACCGTCGGTGGACGTGGTGACCGGCCTGATCAAGGCGAACGTGCCGTCCCGGCTGGCGTTCGCGACCTCCTCGCTCGCCGACAGCCGGGTCATCCTCGACCAGCCCGGCGCGGAGAAGCTGGTCGGGCAGGGCGACGCGCTGTTCCTGCCGATGGGCGCGAGCAAGCCGATGCGGCTGCAGAACGCCTACGTCTCCGAGAAGGAGATCCACACGGTCGTCGCGCACTGCAAGGCGCAGATGGAGGCGGTCTACCGCGAGGACGTCGGCGCCGCGGCGGGCCCGAAGAAGGAGATCGACGAGGAGATCGGCGACGACATGGACCTGCTGGTCCAGGCCATCGAGCTCGTCGTGACCACGCAGTTCGGCTCGACGTCCATGCTGCAGCGCAAGCTGCGCGTGGGGTTCGCCAAGGCGGGCCGCCTGATGGACCTCATGGAGAGCCGCGACATCGTGGGGCCGAGCGAGGGGTCCAAGGCGCGCGACGTCCTGGTCAAGCCGGACGAGCTGGCCGGGGTCCTCGCCGACGTCCGCGGCGGTTCCTGACGGCGTCCGGCTGCGGCTCGCGCCGTCCGGTGCCGCCGGTGGGCATGACGCACTGGGAACAGGCCCGGTCGTCACCCCTCGTCAGAGTGTGGTGACGTACCGGGAGTGGCTGCCGGGGGGCGCCGGGGGCCGGTTCCGGTCCCGCCGAGCGGAGGGCTGTCCCCGCCCTGTTCAGGGCCGGAATGCATGATCCACTCGCGCCGGGGTAGGTGCCGCCGTGAAGGGTGGCGGCCGATGGCCGGAGCATGGACGGATTGATGCGAAATCTTGCCCCGTTTCCCATGTGTTGACTATCGCCCCCCGGGCATGGCGGTTCCTAGACTGGGAATCTCCGGCGTGGGGGTCGGTCGCCTGAAGGTTGCGCTCTGAGGGAGGCTCGCGTGAGCATCGGTGAGACCTTGGCGAGGGAGCGCGAGCGGGCCGGCCTCAGCCTCACGCAGGTGAGCCTCCGCACCCGGATCCGGGAGTCGGTCGTCCGCGGGATGGAGCACGACGACTTCACCGCGTGCGGCGGGAACTTCTACGCCCGCGGGCACATCCGGAGCGTCGCGCGGGTGATCGGCATCGACCCCGAGCCGCTCGTCCAGGAGTTCGACGAGGCCCATGGCGGCGCCCCGCAGCCGGCGTCCGCGGTGTCGGTGTTCGAGCCCGACCAGCAGGTCCCGCTGCGCGGGCGGCGGTCGCCGAACTGGACGGCCGCGATGGCGGTCGCGCTGGTCCTCGTGGTCGGCTACGGGGTCTTCCAGGTGCTGTACCGCGGCGGCGGCGAGCACCACTCCGCCCAGCAGGTCGCGGGCACCCCGGTCGGGGCCGCGCCGCGCACGGCCGCGCCGGACGGCACGGTCTCCCCGGCGCCCAGCGCCACCCCCCACAAGGGCGTCCAGATCAAGCTCAAGGCCCGCCGGTCCACCTGGGTGCAGGTCCGCGGCGACAAGGGCCGGCCGCTGTTCACCGGCGTGGTCCCGGCGGGGGAGAGCCGGAACTGGTCGGCCCGCAAGGTGATCAGGATCGTGATCGGCAACGGCGGCGGCGTCCGGCTGACGGTGAACGGCCACGACATCGGCAAGCCCGGCGAGACCGGACGCGTGCTGACGCTGAAGTTCCACCCGTCCGACCCCAAGCCCGAGGACCTCAAGTCCGAGAGCCCCAAGCCCGCGGACGGCGGGTCCGCCTGACGCCCGTCCGTCCGGCGGACCGGGGACTCTCCGTGGTCCGGCGAGGCTCCGGAGCCCGTTACCTTTGGATACATGTCCACTAGCCGCAAGGTCTCCCTCGTCACGCTCGGTTGCGCCCGGAACGAGGTCGACTCCGAAGAGCTCGCCGCCCGGATCGAGGGCGCGGGCTGGGACCTGTCCGACAGCTCCGAGGGCGCCGACGTGGTCGTGGTGAACACCTGCGGGTTCATCGACGCGGCCAAGAAGGACTCCATCGACACCCTGCTCGCCGCCAAGGACTCCGGCGCGAAGGTCGTCGCCGCCGGGTGCATGGCCGAGCGGTACGGCGCGGAGCTGGCCGCGGCGCTGCCCGAGGCCGACGCGGTGCTGAGCTTCGACGACTACGCGGGCATCGGGGACCGGCTGGACGACGTGATGGCCGGACGGCGGCACGAGGCCCACCAGCCCCGCGACCGCCGCACGCTGCTGCCCATCTCGCCGGTGGAGCGGTCCGGGTCCGCGGCGGCCGTGGCCATCCCCGGGCACGGCGCGGGCCACGCCCACGGCGCGGGCCACGCCAACGGCACGGCCGGTCAGCCCGGCCAGGACGCCCCGTCCGACCTGCCGGACGGTCTCGCCCCCGCCTCCGGGCCGCGCGTGCTGCGCCGCCGCCTGGGCGGCGGACCGGTCGCGCCGCTGAAGCTGGCGTCCGGCTGCGACCGGCG
>NZ_JBFAOF010000181.1:0-10000 GCF_040675125.1 Spirillospora sp. NPDC049652
GGGCGGCCCGGCGCCGATCCGGGGCCGCCCGCCGGCGGCCGCCGGGTCCGGACCCGGCGCGTCGGACTCGGGACGGGCCGCGTAGGCGTCGTCCCGTCCGCCCTTGCGGAACCGCCCGAACCGGTCGCGGGGCTGCGCGCCCCGCGGCCGGATCTGCGCGGGCTCCGCGCTCTGCCATGCGCCCGAGTCACGCGACCGGCCGGGGTCGGGCGGCGAGGGCGAGTACCGGGCGTCGCCGGGGCGCGACCCGCCTCCGGGGGAACGGCGGTGGATGCCTTTGAACCGCATCGGGCTCCTCGCGTTCTCGCGGGGCCCCGTGCGGGGCCTCCGGGCAGCGTAAGCCGAACTCCGACACGCCGTCATCCCCCTATGTCGGGGACTAACGTTGTCCCATGCCGTATGCGCTGATCGCTGCCGTGCTCGTCGCGGGCTGGCTGTTCTGTCTGCTGGACGTCCTCACCAGCGACGAACGCGAGGTGCGCCTCCTCCCGAAGTCCGTCTGGCTGCTGATCACCCTCCTCGGCTTCGTCGTCGGCGCGGTCCTGTGGGTGCTGGCGGGCCGCCCGCGCGGACGGTCCCTGGAGTCGGCGCTGTGGCCGCCGGGCACCAGGTCCGTCCCGCATCCGGACGCGCCGAAGGGGCCCGACGACGACCCGGCCTTCCTCCGCACCCTGGACCGCCGAATCCACGGCGACGACTGAGGGACGACCGCGGTAGGCCGGTCCGTGCCGGTGTCCGCGAGGACGCCGGGGAAAAGCGGTGGTCGAACTGCCGCGAAGCGGCCCATCATCGACTCCATGCGTCAGGAGATCCAAGATCAGATCGACCACATCCGCACCCGTCTGGACCGGCTCCGGGAACTCGACCCACCGCGGCCCGGCGCGTCCCGCTTCGTGGACACCGACGGGAACCACCTGGACGGCCACGTCGTGTTCGGCGCGGACCTGCACCGGTACGAGAACCACCCGGTTCCGGAAGACGAGCTGACGGACTTGGAGACGAAGATGGGCTGCGAGCTCCCCGAGGAGTTCCGTGCCTTCCTCTCCGAGATCGGCTGGGGTGCGGGCCCCTACTACGGTCTCGACCGGAAATGCTTGAGGGGCTCCGCCACCCCGGCGTGCGCCGTCCCCTTCCCCGAGGGCGACACCGGCCCCCTCTACCTCGACGATGCCGGCAATGAGGAACTGGAGCACGGCTACCTCCTCACCACCGACCAGGGCTGCGGCGACTTCCTCGGGGTCGTCACGTCGGGCCCGTCCCGGGGCCGCGTCGTCGACATCAACCGCAGCGCGGAGGAGTGGTACCTCGGCCTGCCCTTCCTCGACCACTACCTCGCCTGGATCGACCGGGCCGTCACCCGACTCGGCTCACTCACCCCGCCTGGCGGGATCCTCTGACCGCTCGCGGAATCGCCCCCGGGGGGCGAGGGCCTAACCGGGGCCGTGCTGGACCTTCAGGTGGTCGCGGAGGTCCTGGTCCAGGCGTTCCATGGTGTTGGCCATGGGCCTGAGAGCGGTCAGGATCTCGTTGCGCAGGCCGTCGAACTTGGCGTCGATGCCGTCGAACTTGGCGCTCATCTCGGCGCGGAGGCCGTCGATGCGGAAACTGGTGCCGTCCATCCTGGCGTCGAGCTCGGCGCGGACACCGTCGATCTTGGTGTCGAGACGGGTCGCGACGCCGTCGATGCGGGTGGCGAGTTCGGACCGGATGAGGCCGAGCTGCCGGAAGATGACGCCGATGACGGCCACGGCGGCGGCGATGAGCGGCCACATCTGAGCGAGATGCATGACAGTGATCCCTTCGTCACGGACTGTTCCGAAGCGATCATCCGCGACGGCGGGGACTGATCACAAGGCGAGGCCGCGCCTGTGGACAACCCGTCCCGCGCCAAGGGGACGAGGGAACGCGAAGGGCGTCCTCCCAGACGGGAGGACGCCCTTGGCAAGGGTCCGTCAGGCGTAGGAGTGCAGGCCCGAGAACATGTAGTTGACGCCGAAGAAGTTGAAGATCAGGCAGGCGAAGGCGACCAGGGAGAGGACGGCGGCCTTGCGGCCCTTCCAGCCGGCGGTGGCGCGGGCGTGCAGGAAGGCGGCGTAGGCGATCCAGGTGACGAAGGACCAGGTCTCCTTCGGGTCCCAGCCCCAGTAGCGGCCCCACGCCTCGTCGGCCCAGATGGCGCCCATGACGATGGCGGCCGTCCAGATCGGGAAGGCGAAGGTCGTGACCCGCAGCGCCAGGCGGTCCAGGGCGTCGACGGCCGGGACGCGGGCCCAGATCGAGTCCTCGGCGATCGGGCCGGCGGCCTCGCGGCGGGACTTCAGCAGGTACAGGGCCGTGGCGGCGCCCGCGACGGTGAACGAACCGGTCGCGATGATCGCGGCGGTGACGTGGATGGCGATCCAGTACGAGTTCAGCGCCGGGGTGACCGGGCCGACCGAGTCGTAGAGCCAGATGTTGGCGATGCCGAGCGCGATCACGGCCGCGAACATGACGAACGCGCCGAGGAAGCGGGCCTTGTAGCGGGCCAGCACGATCAGGAACGCGGTGACCGCGGCGAACGCGATGGCGGTGAGGAACTCGTACATGTTGCCCCACGGCCAGCGGCCGGCCGCCAGGCCCCGGGTCAGGATGACGCCGAGGTGGGACGCCCAGCCGAGCGCGTTCAGGACGACGGCGAGGCGGGCCCAGTCGATGCGGCGGCGGTCGTCCTCCTCCGGCTCGGGGGACGACGCGACCTCGGTGACGGTCTCGTCAGGGCCGTCGGCCCCGACGAGGACCTTCGCCTCGCTGCGGACCGCGACGGCGGCGGGCTGTCTCCTCCGGCCGAAGCCGAGGTCGGCCGCGTAGGCGACCAGGGCGACGATGTACAGCACCACGGTGCTGAGCATCAGCTTGTCGCTCAGGTTGGCGAGGTCGGCGGTATGCACCCTCGTCACTCCTTGTCAGAAGGGTCGTCCGCCGCCGACGTGGACGTCTCGGCTCCGGACTGTTCGGACTTGTCGCCGGTGGGCGCGGCCTTCGCGGGCCCCTCCTCCGGCGTCCCGGCCTCGTCGGAGGCCGGGCCCTCGGTCTGCTCGGGCTCGGCGCCGGCGGAGTCCCCGGGCGTGCCGCGCAGGGCGGCCACGACGTCGTCGAACTCCGGGGTCGGGTTCCCGAGGGTGAGCCCGCCGACATGGACCACCGTACGCCCGTCCTCCGCGGCGCTCGCACGGACCCATACCCTGCGCCGCCGGACGGTGAACGAGGCGATCACGCCGAGGATGGCGAGGACGGCGGCGAGCAGGGCGGGGACGCGTCCCGGGTCGTGGTTGACCGAGAGGCTGGTCCACTCCTTCATGCCGTCGAAGGAGACCGACCCGGAGCCGTCGGGGAGCTTGAAGGTCTCGCCCGGCTCCATCAGCTTCTCGCCGCCCTTGATCGGGTTCAGCGTCTTGCCGAGGCCCTCCAGCTGGTACACCGACTGGGCGTTGCCGCTGTCCAGGCCGAGGTCGCCCTTGAACCCGACGATCGAGACGACCGGGCGCAGCGCGGCCGGGAACTCCGAGACGATCTGCTTGCCGTCGGAGGTGGCGGTCGCGGTCGGCCAGAGGATCGCGTAGAAGGCCAGCTGGTCCGGCTGGGCGTCCGGGACCTTGATGACGCCCTCGGACTGCAGGGTGCGCGGGTTCTGCGGCAGGAACGGGACCGCGCCGCGGAAGGCGACCTGGCCCTTGGCGTCCCGGACGGTGAACTGCGGCGCGTAGCCGTGCCCGAGCAGGTAGACCTTCGAGCCGCCGACCTTCAGCGGGTGGTTGACCCGCAGGTTGTAGCGCTTCGGGGCGGCGGTCGGGGTGTCCCGGTAGGTGATCTCGGCGTGGAAGTCGGTGGCCTGGCCGCGCTTGGCGCCCTTGAGCTCGTACTTGGCCTCGAAGTCGTCCAGGGTGATCGAGAACGGCGCCAGCTCGTCGGTGCTGAACGCCCGGCCGGGCTTGAACTGGTCGTACTGGGCGAGGGTGTTGCCGAAGGACGAGCCCTCGCGGAGCAGCACGTCCCCCCGGTAGCCGAACAGGTTGCCGACGCCGAGCGAGAACAGCAGGCCGAGCAGCGCCAGGTGGAACAGCAGGTTGCCGAGCTCCCCGAGGTAGCCCTTCTCGGACGCCACCGAGCCCGTGCCGTCCGCGACCCGGAAGCGGCGCTTCCTCAGCAGCGCCTTCGCCTCGGCCAGCACCTCGTCCGGCGTGCGGGACGTCTCGAACACCGCCGACTGCGGCAGCCGGGTCAGGTTGCGGGGCGCGGCGGGCGGCTGGGCGCGCATCGCCTGGAAGTGCTTGACCAGGCGCGGCAGGACGCAGCCCGCGAGGGACACGAACAACAGGATGTAGATCGCCGCGAACCAGGGCGCGGCGAACACGTCGAACAGGGAGAACCGGTCGAGCCAGGGCGCGAGCGCCTTGTGCTGCTCGAAGTACGCGTTGACCTTCTCCGGGGCCTGCGCGCGCTGCGGCAGGAAGGAGCTCGGGATCGCGCCGAGCGCCACCAGGAAGAGCAGGACCAGGGCCGTCCGCATGGTGGTGAGCTGCCGCCACGCCCAGCGCAGCCAGCCGATCGGGCCGATCCCCTTGGGCCGGGGGCCGTCGGCGGCGGGCGTCCGCCCGGCGGGGGCCGCGGTCGCGGCCGCGTCGACCTTGTCGCCCGCCGTCCCGCCGGTGGCCGTCTCGTCCGGCCCGGCGCCGGTGGCCTGCCCGGCCTCGCCGGTCGTCTGCTCGGCCTCGCCGGTGGTCGCCGCCTTCTCGCGCTCAGTCTCTGTGTCGGCCATGGCTCAAATCGGGGTCTCGAAGCCGCCGATGAACGACTTCATCTGGATGGTCAGTTCGTTCCAGAGCCCGGTCACCAGCGCGAGCCCGATGAGCACCAGCATGCCGCCGCCGATCCGCATGACCAGCGCGTAGTGCCGCTTGACGGCGGCGAACGCGCCGAGCGCGCGGCGGTAGGCGAGCGCGGTGAGCAGGAACGGCAGGCCGAGCCCGACGCAGTAGGCGACCGACAGCAGCGCGCCGCGCGACGAGCTGGCCTCGGTGATCGCCAGGGACTGGACGGCGGCGAGCGTCGGGCCGATGCAGGGCGTCCAGCCCAGGCCGAAGATCACACCGAGCAGCGGGGCCCCGGCGAGCCCCGCCGAGGGCAGCCGGCCGGACTTCAACGTCCGCTGCAGTCCCGGGACGAAGCCCATGAACGCCAGGCCGAACACGATCGTCATGACGCCGAGGACGCGCTGGATCGTGGTCTGGTACTCCAGCATCCAGCGGCCGAGGCCGCCGGCGACCGCGCCCATGCTCACGAACACGAAGGTGAACCCGCCGACGAACAGGGCGACGCCGCCGAGCAGCCGGCCGCGCCGCTGCTCGGCGAGGTCGGCGCCGGTCATCCCGGTCACGTACGACAGGTAGCCGGGGACGAGCGGGAGCACGCACGGCGACACGAACGAGACCAGCCCCGCCAGCGCCGCCAGCGGGGCCGCCGCCAGCAGCGAGCCGCTGGTGACGGTCGTCTCGGTGTTCACCGCCGCGAGGATCACTTTTCCGCGAGGACCTTGGTGACGACCGGGTTCAGGCTGGAGAACGTGGTCGCGCCGAGCAGCCGCGCCGCGACCCGGCCCTGCCGGTCGAGCACCAGGGTGGTCGGGATGGCGTTCGGCGGGACGTCCTTGAAGGCCAGGCCGATGCGCCCGTCGCCGTCGAACAGGCTCGGGTAGGACACCTTGAACCGGCGCTCGAAGGCGAGGGCGTTGTCCTTGTCGTCCTTGAAGTTGACGCCGAGGAACGCGACGCCCTTGTCCTTGTTCTGCTGGTAGACCTGCTCCAGCGACGGGGCCTCGCCGCGGCACGGCGCGCACCAGGACGCCCAGAAGTTCACCACGACGACCTTGCCGCGCAGGTCGGAGAACGAGACCTGCTTGTCCTCCAGCGTGCCGCCGCCGGCCCGCAGCGCGGCGTGCCGGTTCGACGCGGAGACTTCCTGGAGCTTGCCGTTGCCCGCGATGAACCGGTTGTCGCCGGCGCCGGGACCGCCGGTGCCGCCGCCCGCGCAACCCGCGAGCAGCATGACCGCGGACGCCGCGGCGGCGCTCACGAGGGAGATCCGGGGGCTCAACGCACCCTCCTACTACAAGACGTAGTACTCAATGTATCGGCAGGGTCAGGCGCCCGCGACACCGGTCCCCCGGCCGATGCCCAGGGCGGGCTCGGCGTAGGACACCCCGGTCAGGCGGCTGCCCTCGAACTCCAGGCTGGTGACGCTGGCGAGGTTGCACTCGCGGCGGCCCGGGTGGTGCCAGAGCCGGCGGTGCTCGGCGTGCAGGCGCAGGATCCAGATCGGCAGCTGGTGGCTGACGCAGACGGCCTCGTGGCCGGTCGCGGCGTCGCGCGCGGCGATCACGGCGGACCGCATCCGGCGCGCGATCTGGGTGTAGGGCTCGCCCCAGGACGGACGGAACGGGTTCCACAGGTAGCGCCAGTGCTCCGGACGCCGCACGCTGCCCGCGCCGACGCCGAACGTCAGGCCCTCGAAGTGGTTGTCCGCCTCGATCAGCCGGTCGTCCACCGTCACCGGCAGCTCGAACGTGTCGACCAGCGGCGCCGCGGTCTCCAGGGCGCGCTGCATGGGCGAGGAGAAGAGCGCGGTCACGTCGCGCCCCTCGAACCACTTGGCCGCGGCCACGGCCATCCGGTTGCCGTCCTCGCTCAGGCGGTAGCCGGGCAGCCGGCCGTAGAGGACCCCGTCAGGATTGTGCACCTCACCGTGCCGCAGCAGGTGAACGATCGTCTTCTCAGTCATCGCGTCGCCAGGCTACCCGCACCCCGGACGCCGGCCGCCCCGCCCCCGCGTCCACGGCCCGGCGCGCTCCCGCACGGCGACCCGGCGGTATCCGGGGCCCGCCTGGGGCCGATGGCCGTTCGAGCCGCCCGGCCGGGCTCGGAGGGGGACGGCGGGTGATCAGGGGGCCAGTTCGAACCAGGTGTGGAGGGAGCCGGAGGGGTCGGCGGTGTAGCCGAAGCGGTCGGCCAGGGTCTCGATCAGGAAGATCCCGTAGCCGTTGTCGCGGGGTTCGTCGCCGACACGCCGGGTCGGGAGGGTCTCGGCGCCGTCGTCCACGACCTCGCAGTGCAGGACGCCGCCCCGGTCGCGCAGGGCGAGGACGAAGCTGCCCCCCTCGCCCGACCGGGAGTGCCGGACGCTGTTGGTGCAGGCCTCGGAGACCAGGAGTTCGGCGGTCTCGCAGCGCGGGTCACCTGCCAGTTCGTCCCGGACGAACCGGCGCGCCAAGGCCACGCTGGGCGCGACCGCGGCCAGCTCGACCACCCCGATGAGCTGCCCGACCCCGGTTCCGTACATGGCGACCCCCGACCCTGATGACGCACTGCACCCAAGCTGAACAGCGCCAACTCCAAGCCCTCTTCTCCCAAGATAGGACGAATCGGACAGCGTTCGCACCGCGAAATACCTCCCGGGGGTGCCAACCGGAAGATCAACTCGTGCGTCTGACTGGACAAGATCAAGAGAAAGGCCAACGATGCGTCGTTCACTGTCAGCCGTCGCCGCCGCCGGAGTCGCGCTCAGCGTGCTCGTCCCGGTCGCCGCCGACGCCGCCGCGCCCGCGTGGAAGGTCGCGCGGTCCGACGCCAAGGCCCGCTACACCGGCGTCGCCGCGATCAACAGCAAGAACGTGTGGGTGGTCGGACGCACCGGCACCACCGCCCACGCCTGGCGTTTCGACGGGAAGCGCTGGACCGACACCAGGCTGCCCGCGGCGCTCCAGAAGCGCGGCTTCCTCTACACGGTCGCCGGATCCTCGGCGAACGACGTCTGGGCCGTCGGCTCCGGCCCGTCCGGCCTGTACGCCCTGCGCTGGAACGGCGCCAAGTGGACCGTCTCCCACACCTGGAAGGCCGGCAACGCCGAACCCGGGGGCATCGTCGTCAGCGGACCGAAGGACGTGTGGGTCCACGGCAGCGAGTACGACGGGTACGCGTTCGGCACGTGGCACTTCGACGGGCTCTCCTGGACCCGTCCGCGCACCGGGTTCACGCTGACCGGCGGGGCCTCGGTGGCGGCCAAGAACATCTGGGCCGTCGGCAACAACGGCCGCAAGGACACCTGGCCGTCGCCGGTCGCGCGGCACTGGAACGGCAAGTCCTGGACCGCGGTGAAGCTGCCGGCGCTCCCGAACGCCGGGCACCCGTCCGAGCTGAAGACCGTGGCGGCGCGGTCGTCCTCGGACGTGTGGCTCGCCGGCACGCGGTACGAGCGGCAGGGGTCGGTCTACGCGTCCCGTCCGCTCGCGGTGCACTGGGACGGCAAGACCTGGCGGCGGTCCGACCCGCCGGCCAGGAGCGGGATCATCTCGGTCACCCCGGACGGCAAGGGCGGCGCGTGGGCCGCCACCGCCTCCGAGGTGTTCCACTTCGCCAAGGGCCGCTGGGCCAAGGCGGCCCTGCCCGCGATCAAGGGCAAGGACCTGCGCCTCTACCAGCTGTCCAACGCGCGGGGCACCACGTCCGTCTGGGGCGCGTCGGCGTTCGTCTGGGACGGCACGTCCGCCCCGATCGGCGCGGTCATCCGCTACTGACGCCCCCGCTTTGAGGGACCGACACTGACGGCCCGACACTGACGGGCCCGTTGCCGGATGGCCGGCCGGGGTCGCGGTGGTCACCCGGTACCAGTGATCACCCGCCGCCACCGGTCATCCGGTGCCGACCGTCTGCCAGGTGTGCCGGTCGAGGAAGCCACGGTCGTCGTTCGCGTACTCGTGGAACGCCCGCTGCACCTCGGCCAGCTCGGTGACGCGCGCGCGGTACATCTCGCCGCGCGCGCCGTCCTTGTACTCCAGCTCGTAGCCGCCGTCCTCGGGCGACACCTGGACGAAGTGGTGGCCGAACACGACCAGCGCGGCGAACGGGTTCTCCGGGCCGAGGCGGGCCAGGACGTCCCGCACGAGCCCGAGGTCCGGGTCGATGACGATCATGCCGTCGCCGGTGTGCAGCTGCATCCCCTGGTAGACCCCGACCGGCGCGACGTTGTGGACCAGCCCGCGGACCGGGTCCCAGACGACCAGCCCGTGGCCCTGCGCGATCGCGTAGACGTCCGTGGACACCTGGTCGGCCTGGTCGTCGGCCATCTCGACGCGCGCGAACCGGCCGCCGCCGGCCTCGGCGACCTGGACGGCGGAGTGCAGGCGGCGCAGCTCGACGACGAACTCCGCGATCACCCCCGCCGGTTCCGCCCCGGACTCGTCGATCTTCTCGGCCTGCTCCCGGGTCACCGGCCCGTCGGAGCGCCAGACCAGCAGTTCGTACGTCATGCGTTCATCATCCCAGTTCAGCCCCTGGTCGCCGCGACCGCGTCGGCGATCTGGCGGTGGACGGCGGCGAGCGCCGCGGCGGACAGGGGCTTGGCGGCGGTGACCCGCTCCACCTCGAAGGCCAGGGCGGCGGTGCAGACGTCCGCCTGGGCGGCGGGCAGGCGGCAGGTGACCGACTTGCCGTTCAGGGTCGCGAGGACGACCGAGACGGAGGGGGACGGGGGCGGCGCCTCGGTCGTGCCCGGAGCGGGTCCGATCATCATCTTCGGGCTCGGCCGGCCCAGGTCGAGCGGACGCCGGATCCGCAGCTCGGAGGTGCAGTCCTCGGTCCGGCGGAGCTTCACCGCCTCGGGCGAGTCGGGGAAGTAGAGGCAGGTGGCGATCCGCAGCGAGCCGAGCGAGAACGGCTGGTAGGTGAGCACGGAGCCCGCCGCCGCGCCCTTGCCGATCGTGGAGGCGGCCCCGCCGTTCCCCACCGAGCGCGAGCAGGTCTGCCCGGCCGGCCCGACCACGTAGTCGTCCTTGGAGAACCGGTAGAGGGCGGCCCCGGCAGGGAGCCGGACGCCCGTGGAGACCTTGGGCGGGGCGTCCTTCGGGGTCTGGTCGTCGCCGAACGGCCCGGTGATCGCGCACTGTCGGGACGCGACGAGCTGGACGGTCGGG
>NZ_JBFAOF010000182.1:0-9989 GCF_040675125.1 Spirillospora sp. NPDC049652
GGCGACCACGCGGCGCATGCACTGGCCCTTCCAGCGCCGCTTGTGCAGCCGCTTGCGCAGCCGGAACCGCGCGACCAGGCAGAGGAAGACGCCGAGCGGCAGCGCGACCGCGACGTACCCGCGGGCGATCTCGATCTTGAAGGCGTAGGACAGCATCGCGACCGCCGCGACGAGCAGGAACCCCGCCCGCAGCACGCGATGGAACTCCTCGTACCCGACGCCGGTGTAGCGCGGCCGGTACGCGCGGCACAGCGCGAGCGTGACCAGCCAGAACATCGGCAGCACGACGGTGAACGCGAGGTAGGGGACGTCGTCCTCATCCGGGAGTCCGGGGAAGCGCACCGCGAACGCGACGCCGGCGCCCGCCAGCATGGCCAGCGCGTCCAGCGCCACCGCGGCCCGCTGGTACGCCCGGGTCCACTGCTGGACCTCCGACCGCGCCTGGGCCGCGCCGGGGGACTCGGCTTCCGAGGTTCGAAGCCCGTCCATCACGGCCATGCCGACACCACCGTCCTTGCCACACCTTCCCCGGAACGGGGTTCACATCCCGATGACGGCCGAATGCCACACGAGGTTCACATGCGCCCACATGCACCATCGCTGTGATGCATCTTACGGGCCGTCACGAAGCGTGGAAGACGTTCTGAGCCGCGTCCAACCCGTCGGTGAGCATCGCCTCCACCGCGTCGCCGGCGCGCTCGGCGTTGAGGTCGAGCTCCTTGCGCTCGGTCGGGGAGAAGTCCTTGAGGACGAAGTCCGCGGCGTCCATCCTGCCGGGCGGACGGCCCACGCCGAAGCGGACCCGGAGGTACTCCCGGTCGCCCAGGGACTTGGTGATGGACCGCAGCCCGTTGTGCCCGTTGTCGCCGCCGCCCTTCTTGAGGCGGATCGCGCCGTACGGGATGTCGAGCTCGTCGTGCACGACGATGGTCCGCTCGACAGGAACCTTGTAGAAGTCGCGCAGCGCCTTCACCGGGCCGCCGGACTCGTTCATGTACGAGCGCGGCTTGGCCAGGACGACGCGCACGCCCGCGAGCCGTCCTTCCAGGACGTCGGCGCGCGCCTTGTGCGACTTGAACTTCCCGCCGACGCGTCCGCCCAGGACGTCCAGCACCATGAACCCGGCGTTGTGCCGGTTGCCGGCGTAGGACGGCCCGGGGTTGCCCAGCCCGACGACCAGCCACAGATCAGTGCTCACCACGGTTCCTCGGAGAAAAGGGCACGGCCCCTTCCGGTGCGGACGCACTGGAAGGGGCCGTGCTCACAACTGCTGAACGAGCGTCAGACCGGACCGGTCGTCACTCGGCGGCGGCCTCGGCCTCGGCCTCGCCGGCCTCGGCGGCCTCAGCCTCGGTCGGGACCTCGCCCTCGGCGGCCTCGGGGGCCTCGCCCTCGGTGTCGCCGGCGGACGCGGACGCGTCGTTGATCTGCAGGATCATCGTCTCGGCGTCGGTGACCAGGGTGACGCCGGCCGGGAGCTTCACCTCGGAGGCGTGCACCTGGGTGCCGACCTCGAGGCCGGCGATGTCGACGTCCACGGCCTCGGGGATGTGGGTGGCCTCGGCCTCGACCGACAGCTGCACGGTCTCCTGCGCCACGACGCCACCGGAGACGACGTCGCCGACGACGTTCACCGGGATCTCGACGTTGACCTTCTCGCCGCGCTTCACCGCGAGCAGGTCAACGTGCTCCAGGAAGCCCTTGATCGGGTCGCGCTGGACGTCCTTCGGCAGGGCCAGCTCGGCGCCCTTGCCGGGGATGTCGATCGTCAGCAGCACGTTCGGGGTCTTGAGCGCGAGCATGAGCTCGTGGCCCGGCAGCGCGATGTGCACGGGGTCGGTGCCGTGGCCGTAGAGGACGGCGGGCACCTTGCCGGCCCGGCGGGTGCGCCGCGCGGCACCCTTACCGAACTCGGTGCGCGGCTCGGCGGCGATGCGTACCTCGGACACGGCGAAAACTCCTCGTTTGTTGCGATCCACGGCCGACCGGCACGGTCGTCCGCTACGGACAGTGCGAATCAGGCGTTGCTCGATGCGTCGTGCGCCTCGAAGACTCGTTTCGCGTTCCTCCGGGGAGTGCGGAACCTGCTCAGGTTCCACTGCCAGGGCCGCACTGAACCGACCCGGGGGCATACGCGGATTCACAGAGTCTAGCCGATGGCCGGAACGCCTAAGTCCAAAGCCCGCCGCCCAGGGGCGGGCATCGCCTCGGCCTCCGGGACCTCCGGCCTGGAACAAACCAGCTCGAATCGGCTCGAACCAGCGTAATTGTGTCAGGAACGCGCGAGCGCCCGGTCCACGACGCGGACCGGGCGCTCGAAAGCCGGCGCCGGCTAGCTGTGGCCGCCGAACAGGCTGGTCACCGAGCCGTCGGAGAACACCTCGTGGATCGCGCGGGCGACCAGCGGGGCGATCGACAGGACGGTCAGCTTGTCGAACTGCTTGTCCTCCGGGATCGGCAGCGTGTTGGTCAGCACCACCTCGGAGATCTTCGAGTTCTTCAGCCGGTCCACGGCCGGGCCGGACAGCACGCCGTGGGTGGCGGCGACGACGACCTTGGTCGCGCCGTTCTCGAACAGCGCGTCGGCGGCCTTCACGATCGTCCCGGCGGTGTCGATCATGTCGTCGACGACCACGCAGGTGCGGCCCGCGACGTTGCCGACCACGTCGAACACCTTGACCTCGTTGGCCACGTCCGGGTCGCGCTTCTTGTGGATGATCGCCATCGGCACGCCGCCGAGCCGGTCCGACCAGCGCTCGGTGACCCGGACCCGGCCGGCGTCCGGCGCGACCACGGTGACCTGGGACAGGTCGAGCTTGTCCTCGAAGTGGTCGGCCAGCAGGTCCAGCGCGAACAGGTGGTCGACCGGGCCGTCGAAGAAGCCCTGGATCTGCGCGGTGTGCAGGTCCACGGTGATCAGCCGGTCCGCGCCCGCGGTCTTGAACAGGTCCGCCATCAGCCGGGCCGAGATCGGCTCGCGGCCGCGGTGCTTCTTGTCCTGCCGGGCGTAGCCGAAGAACGGCGCGACCACGGTGATCCGCTTGGCGGAGGCGCGCTTGAGCGCGTCCACCATGATCAGCTGCTCCATGATCCACTGGTTGATCGGCGCGGTGTGGCTCTGGATCACGAACGCGTCGCTGCCGCGGACCGACTCCAGGAACCGGACGAAGGTCTCGCCGTTGGCGAAGTCGTAGGCGGAGGTCGGCGTCAGCTCGACGTCGAGGTTCGCCGCGACCTCTTTGGCCAGTTCCGGGTGGGCGCGGCCGGTGAAGAGCATCAGCTTCTTCTGGCCGCTGGTCTGGATCCCACTCACTTGGACGACTCCCCCTCAGAGTTCGTTGCGCCGCTCACTCGCCGGCCTTGCTCTCGTCCCGCTCCGGGATCTCTTCGCGCTCCGGGCCCGCGTTCTCGCGGGCCCGCCGCGCCGCCTCGGCGTACGGGGTGCCGGCGCGCCTGCGCTCGACCCACCCGTCGATGTTGCGCTGCCGCCCGCGGGCGACGGCGATGGCGCCGTGCGGCACGTCGTTGGTGATCGCCGACCCGGCGGCGGTGGTCGCCCCGTCGCCGACCTCGACCGGCGCGATCAGCACGGTGTTGCTGCCGACGAACGCGCGGGTGCCGATCACGGTGCGGGACTTGGTGACGCCGTCGTAGTTGGCGAAGATCGTGCCCGCGCCGATGTTGGCGGCGGGGCCGATCTCGGCGTCCCCGGCGTAGGTGAGGTGCGGGACCTTCGCGCCCTCGCCGACGTGCGAGTTCTTCATCTCGACGTACGTCCCGGCCTTGGCCTTGCGGTCGAGCCGGGTGCCGGGGCGCAGGTAGGCGTACGGGCCGACGCTGGCCTCGGGGCCGATCTCGGCCCCGACGCAGACGGCGTTGACCACGCGGGCGTCCTCGCCGACGGTCGTGTCGGTGAGCGTGCAGCCCGGGCCGACCTCGGCTCCGGCGGCGAGGTGGGTGGCCCCGTGGAGCTGGGTGTGGGGGTGCAGGACCGCGTCCGGCTCGGCGGTGACCTGGACGTCCACCCAGACGGACGCGGGGTCGACGACGGTCACCCCCGCGCGCATGAGCGTCTCCAGGAGGCGGTCGTTGAGCTGGCGGCGGGCCTGGGCGAGCTGGACCCGGTCGTTCACGCCCTGCGTCTCCACCCAGTCCGGGACGAGGTGGGCGCCGGCGCGGTGGCCGTCCCCGCGCAGGATCGCGACGACGTCGGTGAGGTACTCCTCGCCGCTGGCGTTGTCGGTGCTGACCCGCTTCAGGGCGCCGTCGAGCAGCGCGCCGTCGAAGGCGTACATGCCGACGTTGATCTCGCGGACCTCGCGCTGGGCGGCGGTCGCGTCCTTGTGCTCGACGATCCCGGTGACCGCGCCGTCCGGCTCCCGCAGGATCCGGCCGTAGCCGGTGGCGTCGGGCATCTCGGTGGTCAGGACGGTCACGGCGTTGCCCTCGTCCTCGTGCGTGCGCACGAGCTCGGCGAGGGTCTCGCCGCGCAGGAGCGGATGGTCCCCGTTGGTGACGACCACGGTCCCGCGCAGCTCGCCGGTCTGCTCCAGCGCGGTGCGGACGGCGTGGCCGGTGCCGCCCTGGCGCTCCTGGACGACCGGCACGGCGTGCGGGGCGGCCTGCTTCAGGTGCTCGACGACCTGCTCGCGCCGGTGGCCGACGACCACCAGCGTCCGCTCGGGCGCGAGGGCGTCCGCGGCGGCCAGGACGTGGCCGAGCATGGAGCGCCCGCACAGCTCGTGCAGGACCTTGGAGGTACGGGACTTCATCCGGGAGCCCTCACCTGCGGCGAGGACGATGACGGCAGCCGGGCGGCTGGCACTCACTAGGAGGCTCCTCGGCATCGCGGACGGGTGGTGACGGGGCACGCGCCTGCGGTCGTTCACCTGCCGCCCACCGGTGTCCGGCGGACGGCGGGGCAGGTCAGAGCGCACCCGACACCCCGAAGGATACCGTCCGGACCGGATCTGTCAGCCAGCACCCGAGGCGGGAGGAAGCCACGCAGCTCCGGCGCAAGGATTCGAACCTTGTCTAAGGGCACCAAAAACCCTTGTGCTGCCAGTTACACCACGCCGGAACGCCCGGCGGGGCGACTCCCCGCCGATCAGGCCAAGGATACCGAAGCCGACCCCCGCCTCCGGTACCCCTTTTCAGGCACCGAGCCAGTCCGGCAGGGGCTCCCGGGCCTCCAGCCAGGCGGCCGGCGGGGCCGCCCGGACGCCGAGGATCCCGCCCACGATGGCCGCGGTGGTGTCGGTGTCGCCGCCCGCCGCCGCGCACACCCGGACGGCCCGCTCGTATTCGCCCAGGTGGGTGGCGACAACCCACAGGCAGAACGGGACGGTGTCCTGCGCGGAGATCCGCGAGCCGTTCCCCAGCTCGTGCGCGGCCTCCTTGAACGCCCGCGCGCCGGTCCGGGGCAGCAGGTCCAGCGCGCGGCGCAGCCCGCGCCGGACGTACTCCCCCGAGCCGGGCGTGTGGTCGAGGGCGATCTCGATCACATCGCGCGGCGCGGGGTCGCCGGCCTGGGCCACGTGGGCCGCCGCGACCGCCACCGCCACCGCGCCCGCGACGCCCTCCGGGTGGACGTGCGTGACCTCGGCTGACAGCTCGGCCTCCTGGGCGGCGCGGTCGGGGTCGTCCGCGAAGTACGCGCCGAGCGGGGCGACGCGCATCGCCGCGCCGTTGCCGTACGAGCCCTTGCCGGCGAAGGAGTCGCACGCCGCGACGCGCCAGTCGTGGCCGGACCGGACCCGGCCGAGCAGTTCGGCCGCCCCGGCGCCGTACCCGCGGGCGGCGTCCATGCGCTCGGCGAACCGGGCGGCGAGGTCGTCCTGCTCGATCCGGTCGTGCCGGGCGAGGACGTCGACGACCGTGCAGGCCATCTCGGTGTCGTCCGACCAGGCCCAGGGCGCGGGCGGCAGGTCGCGTTCGGCCGCGAGGCCGCGGTGGGCGAGTTCGAGGAACCGGTCGCCGAAGGCGTCTCCGGCCGAGAGTCCGTCCAGGGACGCGAGGGCGCGGGTGAGAGGTGCCATGCGAGCTCCGTCCAGGCGTGGGTACAGCCAGCCATGAGCGCGGGCCCGTCGCCGCTTCCTCCCGGAAGGGTGAACGGGTTCCGACCGGGAAGGGAGAGCGAGGGTAACCGCATGGTGACCGTAACGCGAGATTCGGGCGCAGTGGGCAATTTTACCTTCGAGCGATGTTTACTTACGGGAGCGTAGGTTACGGTGACGTAAGTACGCGCCCGCGAAGCAGGAAGAAGTGGTGAGGTATGACTGCAGCCCCCGTTGTCGACGCAACGGAGCGACGTAAGGCACAACCCGAGTTCGACGCCGAGCCCCAGGGAACCGCCGAGAAGGTCCTGGTCGCGGTGTTCACCGGCGTCCCGTTCCTCGCGCTCTTCGCGGCGGTACCGATGCTGTGGGGCACCTTCCTCGGCTGGACGGACGTCGTCCTGACCGCGATCTTCTACGTGCTCACCGCGGGCGGGATCACCGTCGGCTACCACCGGTACTTCACGCACGGGTCGTTCAAGGCCAACCGCGGCCTGAAGATCTTCCTGGCGCTGGCCGGCAGCCTCGCGATGGAGGGCCCGGTCATCACCTGGGTCGCCGACCACCGGCGGCACCACAAGCACTCCGACATGGAACTCGACCCGCACTCGCCGTGGCGGTTCGGCTCGGACTGGAAGGCCCTCGCGAAGGGCCTCGGCTGGGCGCACTACGGCTGGCTGTTCGACGGCAACCGGACCAACAAGCGCCGCTACGCCCCCGACCTGCTGAAGGACCGCGACATCGCGACCCTGCACCGCTGGTTCCCGGGCCTGGTCGCGGTGACCCTCATCCTGCCCGGCATCCTCGGCGGGCTGATCACCTGGTCCTGGATGGGCGCGCTCACCGCGTTCTTCTGGGCCGGGCTCGTCCGGGTCACCCTCGTCCACCACGTGACCTGGTCGATCAACTCGATCTGCCACACCTTCGGCGCCGAGCACTTCGAGTCGCGCGACAAGTCCCGCAACGTGTGGTGGCTGGCCATCCCGTCGCTCGGCGAGTCGTGGCACAACCTGCACCACTCCGACCCGACCTGCGCCCGGCACGGCGTCCTCAAGGGCCAGATCGACATCAGCGCCCGGTTCATCTGGGCGTTCGAGAAGCTGGGCTGGGCGACCAACGTCCGCTGGCCCAACGCCGACCGCCTCGCCGCCAAGCGCGTGGGCGCCCCGGCTGCCACGGAACCGGTCGCGGCCGCCGCCCCGGGCGGCGAGAAGGCCGCGTGACCGTCACAATTGACGACGTGACTGAACCCGCCCCAAGGTCGCGCAGGAAGCGCATGACCGGCAAGGAACGACGCGAGCAGCTCCTCACCATCGGCCGGACCCTGTTCGCCGAACGGGGGCTGGACGGCACCTCGGTGGAGGAGATCGCCAGTGCCGCGGGGGTCTCCAAGCCGGTGGTCTACGAGCACTTCGGCGGCAAGGAGGGCCTCTACGCGGTCGTCGTGGACCGCGAGTTCGAGCGGCTGCTCTCGGTGGTGACCGAGGCCCTGAACTCGGCGGCCCACTACCGCACCAAGCTGGAGAAGGCCGCCCTCGGGCTGCTGGCCTACATCGAGGAGCACCCCGACGGCTTCCGCATCCTGGTGCGGGACTCCCACGGCGGCACCGGCACCGGCTCCTACGCGAGCCTGCTGAGCGAGATCGCCGGCGAGGTCGAGCACATCCTCGCGCAGGAGTTCAAGCGCCACGGCTACGACGACAAGGCCGCGCCCATGTACGCGCAGTCGCTCGTCGGGATGGTCGCGCTGACCGGCCAGTGGTGGCTGGACGTGCGCAAGCCCGGCCGCGAGGAGGTCGCCGCCCACATCGTCAACCTCGCCTGGAACGGCCTGTCCGGCCTGGAACCCCGCCCGCACGTCGATCCGAAGCGGCGCCGCAAGGAGCTGGAGCGGATGGAGCGGCAGCGGGAGAAGGCCGCCGCCAAGGCCGAGAAGGCGGAGGCGAAGGCCGCCGCGAAGGCCGAGAAGGTCCAGCGCAAGGTCCACCGCGACGACGAGGCGGACGAGGGCGGGCTCCTGGGCGAGGACGAGATCGTCCGCGACACCACGGAGATCGCCACCTACTGAGACCTCACCGGGCCCGCTGCGGCGCGTCCGGCCGGGTACCACGAGTGAAGGGCGGCTCCCGCGTCACCGCGCGGGAGCCGCCCTTCGCTCGTGATGCGTCCGGTGCGGCCGTCAGGCGGGCTCGAGGAACTCCAGCCGGTTGCCCACCGGGTCGGCGGCGTAGAAGCGCAGGTAGCCGGGGAACAGGTCGTCCGGCGTCACCTCGTGGCCGGCCGCGCGGAGCCGCTCGGCGAGGGCGTCCAGGTCGTCCACGAGGAAGGCGGGATGGGCTTTCTTCGGCGGGGTGAAGCCGGGGTCGATGCCCACGTGCAGTTCGAGGCCGGGGCCGCGGAACCAGGCGCCGCCCCGCTTCGCCAGTTCCGCCGGCTTCGGGACCTCGGTGAAACCCAGCAGCCCGGAGTAGAAGGCCCGCATGGCGTCCTCCGTCCCGGCGGGCGCCGCGATCTGGACATGGTGGTAACCCTTGATGGTCAAGGGCTTCTCCTAAGAAGGTATGGGATGCCGTCCGCCGCACGGGGTGAGGCACCGCAGGGGAACGGAATCGCTTCCCCCGTCCGGCGGACGGCATCCTGCTCTAGGGGTCGGAGCGTTTCGTGGCGACCACGAAGACGCGCCGGAACGGGAACACCGTTCCGTAGGACGTCCGGGGGTACGCCTCGCGGAGGCGCTCCCGGTACACGCCGGTGAACTCGCGGGCGTCGGACGGGCTCAGCGCGGTCAGGACGGGCCGCAGCGCCGTCCCCTTCACCCACTCCAGCACCGGGTCGTCGCCCTGGAGCACCTGCGCGTAGGTCGTCTCCCAGGCGTCCACGCGGCAGCCGAGCCGGGTGAGGACGTCGAGGTAGCCCGCCGGTTCGAGGACGGGGTCGGGCCGGACGACGCCGCCGAGCCGGCCGCGCCAGCGCGGCGACTCGCACAGCTCGCGCAGCAGCGTGTGGCTCGGGGCGTCGAAGTTGCCGGGCACCTGGAAGGCGAGCACGCCGCCGTCCGCCAGCGCGTCCAGCCAGCGCGGGAACAGGTCCACGTGCCCGGGGACCCAGTGCAGCACGGCGTTGGCGACGATCAGGTCGACCGGGCGCTCCGGACGCCAGTCCTCGACCTCCCACACGCCGAAGCGGAGCCGTCCGGGGATCTCGTGGGCGCGGGCGGCCTGGACCATCTCCAGGGAACTGTCGTACCCGTCGATCTCGGCGTCCGGCCAGCGCGCCGCGAGCGAGGCCGTCAGCTCGCCCGAACCGCAGCCGAGGTCGACCACGTACCCCGGGCGCTCCAGCCCGGTGCGCGCGACGAGCTCGAAGAACGGCCGGCCGCGTTCGCCGCCGAAGGCCCCGTACTGCTCGGGGTCCCAGACGGCCGCGGGCGGGCGCGGGGCGGCTGCGGGCGGGCGCTGCGTTTCTCTCGACATCAAGAGAGATGATGCCCCGGCCCTATCTTGATGTCAAGAAAGTCATCTCGATATCAAGACAGGTAGGGTGACCTCATGCACGACGAGGTCGATCGGCTCGTCGAGGCCTGGCACACCGAGCGCCCGGACCTCGACGTCTCCCCCCTGCTGGTCCTGAGCCGGGTCTCCCGCCTCGCCCGCCACCTGGACCGGGCCCGCCGCGCCGTGTTCGCCGAACAGGACCTGGAGTCCTGGGAGTTCGACGTCCTCACCGCCCTGCGGCGGGCGGGGGCGCCCTACGAGCTGTCCCCCGGCCGCCTGCTGCGCGCCACCCTGGTCACCTCGGGCACCATGACCAACCGCATCGACCGGCTCACGGCCGCCGGGCTGGTCGAACGCCATCCCGACCCGGCCGACAAGCGCGGCGTCCTGGTCCGCCTCACCGACGCCGGCCGCACCCGCGTCGACACCGCCTTCGCCG
>NZ_JBFAOF010000183.1:0-9966 GCF_040675125.1 Spirillospora sp. NPDC049652
GCGCCGGTTGCTTCCGTCTCGATCGCCAGCAATGTGACTTGTTACTGGTTGCCATGTGGCATCCGGCTATATGCTTTCAACTACACAACGTGAGAGTCGATCAGCAGCGGCTCGCGGTCCTCGTCGCGCAGGCCGATGCGCCCGATGTAGAAGGTGTCGCCCGGCTCACCGGGCCGGTCCGGACGGTGGTCGACGCGTCCGAAGCACAGCCCGTGCTCGACGCCGAGCAGCCGGGACAGCGTGCGCGCCGCCTCGTCCGTCGCGACCGACTTCTCCAGCTGGGCCTGGAGGCCGGCGCCGCCCCCGCTGAGCGGCCCCTGGCGCAGCGCCCGCTCGGCGGCGTCGCGCTCGGCGTCGAGCCGCGCGTACATGTACCCGACCCGCGCGTTCTCCTCGCGCAACGCCACCTGCACCGCGTCCTCGGCCTGTACCGCGCCTTCCGCCCGCACCGCGTCCTCGGCCCGGACCGCCTCGCCGGCCCGCCCCGCGCCGTCCGCCGTCGCCCCGCCCGCCACGGATCCGCTGTCTCCCACGTGCACCATCCCCGCCTCACCGTCGTTCACGTCGCCTGCCGCCTCTCGCCCCGACCGTCCGCCGCGCCACCGCCGTCCCGGCCCACCGTGCCGGACCGGCGGCTCCCCGTCCTCCCGCCGCCCCGGAAGCGGTGGCCTCACCTGGCGGGTTGACGGAGCGCGGTTGACGTGTCTCCCCTCTCCTGGTACTCTGAATTTCAGAGTGGGTTAAGTCTGTTCGGTCGAGCCAAGGTTTAAGAGTTTAACACTCCCGGCGGCTCCCTGATCCCCTTTCCAAGATCTTTTTGGTCTCCTTCCGTACGCCCGCACGTCACCCGGCCGCCACGGCGGGTCCATGACGCCTCGCGACGCTGTCCGACGACACCCGCCGGACCCCGAGAGGCCGTCATGCCAGAAGCCCCCCACCTCCCCGCCTCGCCCCGTCCCACCGAGCCCGCGCCCGCCCTCGGACGGCGGTCCGTGCTGGCCGGATCGCTCGCGCTCGGCGCCGCCGGGGCGCTCAGCATGGCCGGCGCGCCGTCCGCCACGGCCGCCACCGCCGCCGCGTCCCCCGGGCACGGCCTTCCCTCCGACCCGTTCACCCTCGGCGTCGCCTCCGGCGACCCCGACCACGACGGCTTCGTCCTCTGGACGCGCCTGGCCCTCGACCCGCACGCCGCCGACGGCCTGGGCGGCATGCCCGCCCGCGCCTTCCGGGTGGAGTGGCAGATCGCGGCGGACGAGCGGTTCCGCCGGATCGTCCGGCGCGGGACGGCGCAGGCCCGCCCCGAGTCCGCGCACAGCGTCCACGTGGAGCTGAACGGCTTGGCCGCCGGCCGCGACTACTGGTACCGCTTCCGCGTCGAGGGCCACGTGTCGCCCGCCGGACGCGCCCGCACCGCCCCGAGCCCGTTCAGCTTCGGCGGCCCGCTCGCGATGGCCTTCGTCTCCTGCTCCCAGTACGAACACGGCCTGTTCACTTCGTATCGGCGCCTCGCCGAGGACGAACCGGACCTCGTCCTCCACCTGGGCGACTACCAGTACGAGTACAAGAAGGGCGACTACAAGATCCCGGGCGGCAACGTCCGCGACCACGAGGGCCCCGAGACCGTCTCGCTCGCCGACTACCGGCACCGGTACGCGCAGTACAAGAGCGACCCCGACCTCCAGGCCGCGCACGCCGCCGCGCCCTGGCTGGTGGTCTTCGACGACCACGAGGTGGAGAACAACTGGGCGGGAGCCGTCCCCGAGGAGGGCTCGAACACCCCGGCCACCGCCGACTTCCTCAAGCGCCGCGCCGCCGCGTTCCAGGCGTACTACGAGAACATGCCGCTGCGCCGCGGTTCGCTCCCGCACGGCCCGGGCATGCAGCTCTACCGCCGGATCCGCTGGGGCCGCCTCGCCAACTTCCACATGCTCGACACCCGCCAGTTCCGCGACGACCAGGCGTGCGGCGACGGCTACCAGAACTGCGCCGCCGCGGACGACCCGTCCCGGACGATCACGGGCGGCGCGCAGGAGAGGTGGCTCGTGGAGGGCTTCCGCCGGTCCGCCGCCCGCTGGGACATCCTCGGCCAGCAGGTGTTCTTCGGCCAGCGCGACCGCGACGCGGGCCCGCTCAAGGTCACCAGCATGGACGCCTGGGACGGCTACACCGCCTCCCGCGAGCGCATCACCCGCGGCTGGGTGGACGCGCGGGTCCGCAACGCCGTCGTCCTCACCGGCGACGTCCACGCGCACTGGGCCGGCGACCTGAAGCTGGACTACGACGACCCGTCCGCCCGGACGGTCGGCAGCGAGCTGGTCTGCTCGTCGGTCACCACCGGCGGCGACGGCGCGGACGGCGACGGAACGCACCCCTGGTTCAAGCACAACCCGGCGCTGAAGTTCTACTCGAACCAGCGCGGCTACGTCCTGACCCGCATCGACCGTGACCAGATGAAGGCCGATTTCAAGACCGTCGACACCGTCCGCACCCCGGGCGCGGCCGCCTCCACCAAGGCCACCTACGTCATCGAGGACCGCGTCCCCGGCCTCAAGCAGACGTATCTGCGCCCGTACACCCCGCCCAAGGGCTTCGCCCGGTCCAACGCCGACCTCGACCGCCAGACCGTCGAGGCCGAGACCGACCGTCCCTGACCGTGTTCCCGGCGCCCGCCCCGCGTGGGCGCCGGGCCGTCAGACCCCGTGATGCTCCCGCACGGCGTCCAGAACGTCGCCGAGCTGCCCCCGGGCCCGCGCCGACCGCAGATGGTCCAGGTAGTCCCGCGACTCGACGATCTTCCCGTCCCGCACCCGCATGACGAAGACCGCCGGAACGCTGAACGCCTCCCCGGTCTCCACCACCGTCCCCTCGTACCGGAACTCGGCCACGATGACCTCAGGATCCGCGGTCTCGTGAACCACGATCCCGACCGGCCGCCGCCGCAACGTGTGCCCCGGGCTCACTCCAGGCGGCGGCCCGGCGAAGTGCGCCCGCAGCTCCTCAAGCGACCGCAGCGGAGGCGCCTCAAGCGGATGAAACGGATGCTCCACATGAGTCCGCTCGGCGTAAAGCTCAAGCACCTCCTCCACCCGCCCCTCACACACCCCATGGACAAGCCGCAAGAACACCTCACGCGGGCTGAGAACCTCGCCCACAAGCCCCTCCCACCCCTGATCGCCGCCCGCGCCCAGCCCCAACGAGCACGCTGACGCGCCGCCGGGACGACGTGAGCGCCGCCGCGCCTGAACCTGCCCGGCAATCTAGTTCGCCAAAGAACTATTCGTCAACGAACTATGTAGGGGTGGAAGTCAGGATCGAACTTGGAATGGTCCACGCCCCTGGCCCAAGCGGCTTCGAACGCCGCATACGCCAGCCTGGCCGAGGACTCCCGGGCGTCCTGTTCGACCTCGCTGAGGATGCTGTCGCCGGAGAAGTGGTTCCAGTAGACGACGGCGCGGTCGATCAGCCAGAAGTCCGCACCGGTGAGGCAGAGATCGGCTGCGTCGCGGCGGGCGAGCCATCGGACCTGTTCGCCGGCGCCGATGTTCATGCTCGTCGTCCAGTGCAGGTAACGCGTGTACTCGCTGACGGGGGTGCCGACGATGCGGGCGCGACGCACCGCGACACCGCGTGCGACGGTTTCCCGGACGAGCGACACCCAGGGCGCGAACCTGTCCGCCGGGTCGTAGCCGATCCCGGCCTTCCAGTCCGCGAACGTCTTGGACGGAGGGCCATAGAAGTCGCGCAGTTCAAGGTGCAGGGCCTCATGGTCGGCGTCGCGGAGCATCGCCGCGAAGGTCTCCTCGAAGTTCTGCGATGACACGATGCGCCTCCGTGAGCACGGGTCTCGTAGGTGTTGGTGTCAATCCTCGGTGTCCCACGGTGACTGCGGGGCCGAAGGTGCGGTGAAGAGGCGGTCGAGGTTGGCTTCGGCGAGGGCGTGGACGGCTCGAACCGTGCCGGGGAGCAGGCCGTAGGTTTGCATGGCCTCGGTGTAGGCCGCCGAGGCGACGTCGAGCGCCTGCCTCAGCAAGATTCTCTGGGCTTGCTCGCGATCCATTTCAGCGACCCTCCGTCCAGCGGTTCCGGACGGTGTCGTCCGAGGTGGGACGGTCGAAGCGGTGGCGGCCGGGCGGGTGACGCAGGGCGAGGCGGCGGAGGGCGGCCACACCGAAACACGCGGCGGCGAGCACGCAGGTAGTGGCTAGGAGCGGGATGAGCAGAGCGTTCGCCATCACATCGCTCCTGTGAGGTCGACGCGGAGTGCTCGGGCGAGCGTCGACGCCTTGTCGGCGAGGGTGTCGCCGGGGATCTCGCCGTAGCAGTCGGTGCGGAAGACCACCTCGTGCGCGCCACCGGGCACCTCGATGACGCTCACGCGGATGGTCCGGCGGATCTCCGGGACGCGGCGGTTCACCAGCTCCAGGAACGCGTGCCCGTTGACGCTCAGCAGCAGCTTCCCGAGCTCGTCATGCCACGGTGAGAGCTCTTGGTAGAGCATTTCCAGGTGGTCGCGTTCGGTCCGCGGAGTGGGGAAGAAATACGACATGTTTGGACCTTTCGAATTTCGCCTGACTGGCGTTGACTCTGGTCATAGAATCCTCCGCAAGAGCTCGTCGCGCCATGAGTTGTGGACGGGTTACTACAAACAGGGAGAGGTCGATGTCCGTAGCCGAGTCGCTGAACCCGTACGACTCCCTCTGGCATGCCGTGGCCGTTTACCTGCGGAAAGAGCGCAAGCGGCGGGAGCTCACCCTGGAGCAGGTCGCTCAGATCATCGGAGCGGATCGGCAGCGCGTAGGAAACTATGAGGCCAACCGTCTCCAGATCACCAAGGAGCACGCCGAGCTTCTCGACAGGGCATGGGGAACCGCCTTCTCGGTCATGCGGCATTTCGCTGTGCTGTTCGGTAATGAGCAGGACTGGGTGAAAGAGCTTTGGGACTACGAGAGAGACGCCTTGGTGATCAAGGCTTACGTCGCGCACTTCATCCCCGTCCCTCTTCAGACGGAGGCGTATGCGCGTGCCGTCATCAACAAGATCCGAATCGCGCCCGACGTCGAAGCCGCAGTGCGTAACCGCATGACCCGGACCGAGAACCTGTTGGGGCAGGACACGTCCCTCTGGGTGTTGATCGACGAGGATGCGCTGGAGATGGAGTGGATCGAGTCGAGTGAGCTGAAGAGGGAGCAGCTCCAAGCACTCCTCGATCTGAGTGAGCGGCTCAGTGTCCGCATCGTGGAGCACCGCCAACGCACGCACGTGGGCACGGATGGAAACTTTGAGCTGATCGTCACGGAAACGGGCTGTGATGTGGCCTATGTCTGGGCTCAGATCGGTGGCAAAGTGGTCCACGTATCCGACCAGGTGCGTGAGCTGTCACTTAGGTGGGAACGAATGGGGGCAAAGGCCCTGACCGAAGACGGCTCGCGAGAGTTGATCCGACAGAAGTTGGAGCGTCTGAAGTGAAGATCGTCTGGCGTAAGAGCAGCTACTCCGGCGGTGGCACTGGTGGTGGCGGTGGTGACTGCGTGGAACTCGCCGACCTCGGCGGGGCTGTGGGCGTCCGTGACAGCAAAGCCCCCAAGGACGGTCATCTTTCGTTCGGCCGCGAATCTCTGGCGGCGCTCATCAGGCAGATCAGACAGCACTAGCTGCCGCTCGACCTGCCCAAAGCGCGCGACGGATTTTGGAGGCGCGGCTGTGAGAACGGCCTGGCGTAAGAGCAGCTACTCCGGTGGCGGAAGCAGCGGCGGGGACTGTGTGGAGTGCGCGGACCTCGGCGTGTCTGTGGGCGTGCGGGACAGCAAGGGTCCGGAGTTCGGTCACCTTTTGGTCGGCCGGGCGGAGCTTGCGGGGCTCGTCCGGCGGATCAAGGCCGGCTGATGGCCTGAGGGTGTGAGTTCGGGTTCGGGTCGGTGCCTTCCGGGCGCCGACCCGAACTGTTCTCGTGAGGTGTGTGGCCGTTGTCGGTCAAGGGGCGGGGCGGCGGAATGGGGCAGGGGGGCCGGGGGCTGTTTCTTCTAACCAGCTTCGGCGAGGGGAGTGCGGCGTGACGCGGGTGATGACGGCGGACGAGCGGGAGGGGTTCCTCGCGGAGCCTCGGGTCGGGGTGCTGAGCGTGGCGGCGGAGGACGGGCGGGCGCCGCTCGCCATGCCGGTCTGGTACCTGTACGAGCCGGGCGGCGAGATCCGCTTCATCACCGGCGGAAGCAGCCGGAAGATGCGGCTCGTCCGGGCCGCGGGACGGGTCACGCTGACCGTCCAGGACGAGGCGCCGCCGTATCGGTACGTGACGGTGGAGGGCGACGTGGCCGGATACGAGGAGCCCGCCGATCCGGCGGATCGGCGGGCCGTCGCCGAGCGGTACCTCGGAGTCGAGGGCGGGGCGGCGTATCTCGCGTCCACCGCGCATACCGCGCTGGAGACGGTGCTCGTGCGGGTGCGGCCGACGCGGTGGCTGTCGCGCGGCGAGTCCATGGGGTGAGGGCCGCGCCCGGCTCCAGGTCGCGGGCGGTCAGGTGGGGGTGACGGTGGAGGCCAGGGCGCTGACGAGGCCGTCGGCGCCGGTGGGGTCGGCGGACTCCAGTTCGAGGACGTTGCCGTCGCGCAGGTGGATCGCGAAGTTCGCGAGCTTGATGGTGACCTGGGCGCGGGATGCCGCGCGGCGCTCGACGCCGGCGACCTGGCGCAGGTCGACCTCGACGACCAGGTCCTTCGCGCGGCCCATGACCAGCCAGGACTGGGAGAACAGCAGTAGGCGGCGGTCGGTGACGGCGGCGACCATCTTGGCGGGCAGCCCGTTCGCGCCGGTCGCCTCGACCAGGCGGATGCCGGTGACGTTGCCGAGCGCCGCGTAGTAGCCGTCGCGCTTCAGCGTGCCGGGCAGGCTGACCATGCAGCTCGCCAGCAGGTGCTCGCCGGGCTGCGCGGCCTGCTGGAACGCCTTCTTGACCGGCCAGTCGCGTGCGGCCATGGGGGGGATCCCTTCTGTGGGGCTCTGGTGCGGATGATCGTTGACTGTACAGCCAGTCAGTCAACGGTGTCCGGCGGTTTCGGGGTTCCGGCGGGGAAGCGGGGACAATGGGACGTCGTCGTCCGCCGTCCGAGGGGGTCCGGCTTGTCGCCACGGTCCGAGGAGACCAACCGGGAGCTGCGCGAGCAGTCCCGCCGCCGCATCCTGGGCGCGGCTCTGGAGCTGTTCGCCGAGCACGGGTACGAGGGCGCGACCGTCGCGCGGATCGCCGCCCGCGCCGGGGTCGCGCGCGGCCTGGTCCCCTACTACTTCGGGACCAAGGAGGCCCTGCTGGAGGAACTGCTCACCGAGGCCATGACCGGCGCCTTCGGGCTGGCCGCGCCCGCCCCGGACGAGACGACCGCCGACGAGCGGCTCGCCGGGCTGATCGACCGCGTCCTCGGCGCCGCATACGGGGCGGTTCCGGTGCAGCGCCTCGTCCTGTGCCTGATGCTGCAGCCCGCCACCCGCGAGGTGTACGCGCGCGTCGAGGCGTCCCACGAGGCCGCGGTCACCGCGTTCGAGGACGGCATCCGCTCGATCTTCGCCGATCGCGGCGCGCCGGACCCGGCCCTGGAGGAGGTGCTGCTGCGCAGCGTCCTCGAAGGCGTGATCTTCAAGCTGGCCGTCTACCCCGGGACCTACCCCCTGGAGGACGTCCGCCGCCGCGTCCACGCCATGTACGGCCTGACGCCCGCGGCGCCCCTGCTACCGGACGCCCGGCCCCGACCCGCGACCCGCCTGCGGACCTGACCCGGTCAGGGCTTGCGGTAGGTGGTGTCCTCCGCCGTGTGCGGGGTGTGGAAGATGGCGTCGAGGTCGTAGTCGACCGGCACCTCGAGCTGCTCGTAGGTGCAGGACTCGGGCGTGCGGTCGGGGCGCCAGCGGCGGAACTGGCCCATGTGCCGGAACCGGTCGCCCTCCATCGCCTGGTAGGCGACCTCCACCACCAGTTCCGGACGCAGCGGGACCCAGGACAGGTCCTTCTTGCCCGTCCAGCGGGAGACCGCGCCGGGCATGCGGTCGACGGTCGCCTCGTCCTGCTCGGCCCAGCCCGCCCACGGGTGCTCCGACAGGTCGTCCAGGTTGTAGGGCTTCAGCTCGTCCACCAGCTCGGCGCGGCGCTTCATGGGGAACGAGCCGACGACGCCCACGTGCTGGAGCCGGCCCTCGCTGTTGTAGAGGCCGAGCAGCAGCGAGCCGACGATCGGGCCGGACTTGTGCCAGCGGAAACCGGCGACGACGCAGTCGGCGGTGCGCTCGTGCTTGACCTTGAACAGCGCGCGCTTGTCCGGCTGGTAGGGGATGTCGCGGGGCTTGGCGATCACGCCGTCCAGGCCGGCGCCCTCGAACTCGGTGAACCAGCGCCGGGCCAGCTCGACCGAGTCGGTCGCGGGGGTCACGTGGACCGGCGGCCGCACGTCGGCGAGCGCCTCCAGGAGCCGGGTGCGGCGCTCGCCCAGCGGGACGTCCATCAGCGACTCGTCGCCGAGCGCGAGCAGGTCGAACGCCACGAACGAGGCGGGCGTCTGCTCCGACAGCAGCGTGATGCGGGACGCCGCCGGGTGGATGCGCTGCTGGAGCTTGTCGAAGTCGAGCCGGGTGCCGCCGCGCAGCACGATCTCGCCGTCCACGACGCAGCGTTCCGGGAGCTCCGCCTTCACGGCCTCGACCAGCTCGGGGAAGTACCTGGTCAGCGGCTTCTCACCGCGGCTGGACAGCTCCACCTCGTCGCCGTCGCGGAAGACGACGCAGCGGAACCCGTCCCACTTCGGCTCGTACAGCAGGTCGCCCTCGGGCATCGTCTTGACGGCCTTGGCCAGCATCGGCGGCAGCGGCGGGCTGATCGGCAGGTCCATGGGTCCATCATGGCTGGCGCCGCCGACAGAACACCGCCCCGGGGCGTCCACCGGCGCGTCCGGGGACGCGCCGACCTGCCGGAACCCTTCGCCGACGGCGGACGCCCGGACGTTCCGGCCGCGTTCCCGCGCCATCCCCGGGGCGCGCGACCCGTGCCTTGATCACGATCAGTGGTGCGATCCTCACGAAAAAGCCGTGCGGGGGTGGGGAACGCGCGACACTCGGGGGTGGGGAACCACGCGGGAGGGGAGCCGGGGTGGAGTTCGCCGCGCTCGTGGCATGGATTCTGGCCGCCCTCGCCGGGGCGCACCTGCTGGTGCGCTGGCTGGCGGGGGGAGGTCTGCGCGGCCAGCCGGCCAAGGTGACGCGCTTCCCGGCGGCCGTCCTGCTCGGGCATCCCCTCTCGGCCCTCACGGGCCTGGCCACCTGGGTCCTGTTCGTCGTCACGGGCCGCGTCTGGTACGCCTGGCTCGCCTTCGCGATCCTGCTCGCCGTCGCTTTCCAGGGCCTCCTGCTGTTCACCCGCTGGCTGGTCGGCGACACCGGCGGACGCCACGCTCGCGGCGCCGACCAGCCGTTCCCGGCGACGGCCGTCGTGGTGCACGGCCTTGTCGCGGTCACCACCTTCGTCCTCGTCCTGTTCGCCGCCCTCACCGCCGCCCGCCGGTAGCGCCGGCCGCCCCAAGCGGAGCGCGCCTACCCGCGGGCGGCGTCGCGCCGGACCAGGTTCAGACGCGGCGCAGCACGGTGAGGGAGTGCTCGACGATCTCCAGCTCGTCGCGCGCCTTCACCCGGGGACGCTCGCCGACCGTGTCGGGCGCGGCGGTGTCGAGCGCGACCTCCCACCGCTCGCCGTAGTCGTACCCGGGGACGGTGAAGTCGACGGCGGCCGAGTGCGCGTTGATCAGCATCAGGAACGAGTCGTCGGTGACCCGCCGCCCGCGCGCGTCCGGCTCGCTGATCGCGTCGCCGTTCAGGTAGACCCCGAGCGACTTGGCGAACCCGGCGTGCCAGTCGTCGTCGGTCATCGGCTCGCCGGACGGCGTGAGCCAGGCGATGTCGGCGTCGTGGCCGTCCAGTTCGGCGACGATGAC
>NZ_JBFAOF010000184.1:0-9960 GCF_040675125.1 Spirillospora sp. NPDC049652
CGAACGGACAGCCCGCGGCGGGAGACCCCGGGCCGGTTCGGCGCCGGCCGGACGCGCTCGCCGCCGACACCGCTTTTCCGATGTCAATCTCGAACCAGACGTTTCCGGCGGTGTGGATGAACGACCGCAGGAGCGCCTTTTCTGCCAGGGGGGTTCTCTTTCGTTCGGGGTTCACGACCCGCCGACGGAAATCATCCACGCGCCCGGTGACGGCATGGGCACCGGCACGGACGCGCGACGAATGCCGCGGGAGCGATGAAACGGCTTTGTCCGGCGGAGAAAACATCCCGGACAAAGCGAACGGGCCGGGGGCGAGCCGAACTCGCCCCCGGCCCGGTAAGGCCCTCGATCAGCGCCGGTACCCGTCCCAGCCGTGACCGTAGTAGCCGCCGTGGTGGCCGTGGCCGACCTCGGTGCGGTAGGTCACGTTGGAACCGTTGTCACAGTTGCCGCTCTCGTCGTCCTGGGCGAGGACGTTGTGGAGGATCACGCCGATCACGGCGCCCACCTCGACGGCGCGGCAGGTCTCGACACCGATGCCCTGCGCGTTCGACGAGTGCGAGGAGTGGATGTTCGACGGGATGGGCTCCTCCCAGGCCATAGCCGGGGAGGCGCTCATCATCACGCCGCCCGCCGTCAGGGCCATGAACCCCGTCGCCACCAGTCGCTTCATACCGAAGCCCCTTCTGTGCACAGTGGAATTTCGACCGAGTGCCCGTCTTGCAGGCCGGGCACCCACGGACACTCAACACGTTGATCTTGCCGACTTCCACCTCTGCCGGAACGATTAGCGGGTTGCTCGCCATTTCTTGACCTGCCAATGACAAACGCCCTCGGGGCAAATCCACATTTCTCGCCACCAACCCCGACGACACGTTTTCCCGCCGTGTCTTCCTTCGGGGTGTCGCGCGGCGCCCGGCAATTCCGGCCAACCCCACCGAGAAAAGAAAAGGAACGACCATCTTCGCCTTCCACCACCCACCCGCCGCGATCACCCCGGGCACCGCACGCAGCGCACGCTCCCGCACCGGGGAGACCGGGAGACGACCACCGCCCAGCGACCCACTCGAAGCCGCCACAGAGCGTCAAGCGTCCGCGACCCGCCAGGAAGCATCAAGCGGCCGAGGCCGCCAGAGAGCGTCGTCCAGGGCCACATCGGCGCCCTACCGCTGTCCGGAGCTAGCTCCACGCCTGGCCTGCCCCTCAGACGCGCCCCATTGCCTCTCCCAACGCCGCCAGCCCTCCAACGCCTCTCTGGGGCTGCAGCTCCTCGGCATGGGGCGAGCGCCGCGCCCATGCCCCCGCCCTCCACACCCCCCGCCCTCGCGCCCCAGATACGTCCTCTACGGGAGGGAGGCGCGGCCGGCCGGGGGTCCGGGGCTCCAGGGGCGGTCCGCGGGCAGCAAAAAGCCCCGGGGCCGGAAGCGTCGCTTCCGGCCCCGGGGCCAGTGTCGTGGAGGTGGCGGGAATCGAACCCGCGTCCTTCGGTGATGAGTCAGGGCTTCTCCGGGCGCAGCCTGCTTGACGTTTTCTCAGCCCCGGCGCTCTCGCAGGCGAGTCGCCGACGGGCTCAGTCGCTGTTAGGTGTTCTCTACTGCCCCGCGACCGGGCGGCAGAGTGGAGTCTCCTGATGATGCCGGATCCCGGGGCGGAGACGTACCCGGGCCGGCAGAGTCGCTACTCGCCTCAGGCGGCGAGAGCGAACTCGGACTGCTTCTTGTTGGCAGTTATAGGTTTGCTGTCACAGGATTTACGAGGTCACGACAGCAACCCTCGACCCGCTTCCCCTGGCTCGACCTACCGAAGTCGAGACCGGTCACCCCCATGTTGACTTGTCAAGAAGTCGGACGCCTGGGCGTCCATCACCAGACACTAGTAGGTGAACGCCGCGGATGCCAACGGGATTCCCGGCAGGCGGAGAAAGTGACGCCCCGGTGGGCGGCGAACACGTCGCGCCCACCGGGGCCGACCGGCAGGGTCAGGCCGGTCCGGACGGCAGAGCCTCCCCCGAGACGAGGCTCTGGTCTCATCACGGCGACTGAGTCCGCAACCCCCCGAGCGGTCCTCAGTCACCCTGGTAGACGTCCCCGAGGGCCCGGGCGGTTGCGTCCATCACGTCAAGAGATCACCAAAAAGCAATTGAACAATCACTCGACGTGACAGGATTGTGGTCAGGGCGCGTGCGTCGGCACGGTCGGCTGGCCCGTGCGGCCCGGCGTCTGGCCGCCGGTGCCACCGTTCTGGCCGCCGTTGCCGCCGGTCCCTCCGGTTCCCCCTTGGCCGCCGTTACCGCCCGTGGGCTGGCGCCCGCCGGCGTTGCCCGTGCCGGGCGACGGCCTGGTGGTGGACGGCGGGCTCGGCGTGGTGCCGTTCAGGAAGAGCGCCGCGATCTTCGCCGCGTTCACCCTGCCCTCGATCGCCATCGCGAACGCCAGGTCGTCGCGGAACCCGACGAACCAGGAGACCGTCTTGGTCTGCCCGCCCTCCTGGTAGTTCACCACCGCGCTCATGCCCGACACCTGGCCGCCGTTGCTGACGTTGGCGTCCTTCGCCGCGCCGGACTGGACGGACCGGCGCACCATCCGCTTGAGGTCGCTGGTGGCGATCGCGTTGGTCAGCACGTTGGGCCGCGCGGCCGGGGTGTCCACCGGGTCCTTGGTGATGAACGGCGGGCGCCACACGCCCGACGACACGCTCGCGGCCGCCGCGGCCATCGCCAGCGGCGAGACGGTGACGCCGCCCTGACCGGTCGCGATCAGCGCCTTCTGCCCGTCGTTGGCGGGCGTCGGGATCGTCCCCGCGTAGGACGGGAAGAGGCCGCCCCAGTCCTTGCCCATGCCGAACCTGGCCGCCGACTGTGTCAGCGCCTGCGGCGGGAGCTTGCTCGCGAGCTGGGCCAGGGTCGTGGCGCAGTTGACGGAGAAGGCGCGCTCCAGGGTGCTGGTGCGGGCCGCCTTGCCGGACGGGTTGGACACGTTCTGCCCGCCGACGCTCGCCGTGGCGGGGCACTCGGCCTGCGTGGTCTTCGGGACGCCGTTCTGCAGCAGCGCGTCCGCGGTGACGAACGAGAATGCCATGCCGGGCGGGTAGTGGCCCTCCATGGCCTCGTCGCGCCCGCCGGTGCGGTGGTTCGACACGGCCAGCACCTCGCCGGTGCCGGGCCGCAGCGCCACCAGCGACGCCGGGTACTTGACCTTCGCGAGCGCCTGGTCGGCGCGCGGCTGGATCTTGCGGTCGAGGGTGGTGACGATGGGGGCGGGGTCGTGGCCGCTCCAGGAGCGCAGCGGCGTGACGTCCTTGCCCTCCGGGTCCTGCGCGACGACCTCGATCGAGGGGGTGCCGGCCAGCCGGCGCTGGAGCAGCAGTTGCAGGCCGCTGACGCCGATCGTGTCGCCCGGCTGGTAGGGGGCGCCGACCTGCTGCAGGCGGTCGGCGGTGGCCGCGCCCAGCTCGCCGACGACCTCGGGCGCGAACTGCGGCTGGATCGGCGCGCTGACGACCTTGAACTCCAGGCCCTCGACGTGCTTGAGCCGCTCGATCAGCTTGTCGCCGCTGGAGCGCTGGAGGGTGAGCAGCGGGAGGAAGTTCTGCGGGGGCGCGGACCGGACGCGGCCGAGCAGCCGCTCGCCGTCCAGCCGCCGGCCGCCCTCGATCTTGGTCACCTTCACCATCTGGGTGATGGTGGCCTTCGGGTCCTTCAGCTGTCCGGGGCGGACCCCCACCAGGTCGGCGGGGACGGCCTTCAGCACCGTCCTGGCGTTCTGGTCCTGGACCTGCGCGCGCGCCGGGACCCGGGTGACCACCGCGAGGCGCTGGCCCTCCTTGAGGCTCGGATGGATGATCGACGGCGCCCAGCGGATCTTCCAGCCGGAGCCCGCGCGCTGCAGGTTCATCGAGCTGTTGTAGGTCCATGGTTCGCCGTTCTCGCCCAGGTCGATCTTGACCGAGAACTGGGCGGTGGCGGTGTCGCCGCTCTTGACCACCTTCAGCAGGCCGAGCTTCAGCGCCGCCGCGTCGAGCTGGCTGCGCACCCCTCCGAGGGCGGCGGCCACCTGCGCCTTGTCGGCCCCCATGGTGTGCCCGGCGGCGGCGGGGTAGTTGCCGACCTCCCAGGCGACCAGGAAGTCACGGACGGCGGGCATCGCCGACTGCTCGGCGAAGCACGCCGACGCCGCGCCGCCGACGAGGACGACGCAGGCCCCCGCCGAGATCGTCCGGCGGACCCTGCTGCGGCCTCGGAGGTTCATCGACACCCTTCACCGTCTCCTGAGCCGGGCCGCGGCCGCCTTCTGCATCTCGCGGTCGGCCTCGCGCTTGGCGATGGCCTGGCGCTTGTCGTAGGCCTTCTTACCACGGCCCAGCCCGATCTCGATTTTCGCGCGACCGTCCCGGAAGTAGAGCGCCAGGGGGATCAGCGTCCAGCCGGGCTCGTCGGTCTTCTGCTCGATCTTCGTGATCTCTTTGCGGTTCAGCAGCAGCTTGCGCCGGCGCCGCGGGGCGTGGTTGGTCCAGGTGCCCTCGGTGTACTCCGGGATGTGGACGTTCTCCAGCCAGACCTCGTGGTCCATGACGTGCGCGTAGCCGTCGGCCAGCGAGGCCCGGCCGGCGCGCAGCGCCTTGACCTCGGTGCCCATGAGCACCAGGCCGGCCTCCCAGGTGTCGACGATCTCGTAGTCGTACCGGGCGCGCTTGTTCTGGGCGATCAACTTTCGCCCCTGCTCACGTGGCACGGGAATCAGCCTCGGTTCTGGTCGGGTCACACCGGCCCGGCGACGGTGCGGGGCGCCGGGTCGGGAACGTCGGGCCCAACGCCGAGCCGCCCGCGTCCGGAAGTGGACGGGGCGGCATCGCTGCGCCGGACCTCGGCCCAGTGTAGGCGGGTGATCAGATGCGCAGGTATCGGCGCAGGGTGAGGAAGGACGCCACCGCGCACAGCAGCACGCCGAAGCAGATCGCCACGATGATGACCAGCGTGACCGAGCCCCAGCCCAGCCTGGACGCCATCTGGATGTTGCTCGCGAGCCGGTCGACCAGCAGCATCTTGGAGAAGACCAGCAGCACCGCCGCGAGCAGGCCGCCGATCAGGCCCGCGATCGCGCCCTCCAGGATGAACGGCAGCTGGATGTAGGTGTTGGACGCGCCGACCAGGCGCATGATCCCGGTCTCCCGGCGCCGGTTGAACGCCGACAGCCGGACCGTGTTGCCGACCAGCAGCACCGCCGCGATCACCTGGATCGCCGCGATGATCAGCGCGGCGCTCTGCAGGCCGCCGAGGATCCGGAAGAACTTCTTCAGGATCTCCTGCTCGTTGATCACCTGGTCCACGCCGGCCTTGCCGAGCATGGCCTGGGAGACGGCCTTGTACTGCTTGGGGTCCTTCAGCCGGACGCGGAAGGAGTCCGGGATGTCGCCGGGCTTGGTGCTCTGGACGAAGCCGGGGGTGGACGCGAAGCGGTCCTTGAACCGCGTGTAGGCGTCCTCCTTGCTCTCGTACTCCACCTTGGAGACCTGCGGGAGCGACTGGAGCTTGGCCTTGATCTCGTCCTTCTCGCCCTGCTGCGCGTCCTTGCCGGCGCACTGCGGGTTGGAGGAGGTCTTGGCGCACAGGAAGATCGAGACCTCGATCTTGTCGTACCAGTAGTTCTTCGACGAGTTGGCCTGGTTGTGCAGCAGCAGACCGGTGCCGAAGAGCGCCATGGCGATGGCGACGGTGATGACGAGGGAGATCGTCATCGTGAGGTTCCGACGGAGACCGATCCAGATCTCCTGGAGAACGAACTGTGCGCGCATGCCTCGCTGTCCTTGATCGCCTGTGCCCCGCTGGGAGCTTCGAATGCCGGTGCAGGCTACCGCTCTGCGACCGCTGGGCCGAGCGGGCGGCGGTGCCCGGGGGTGTCCGCCCCGGATGCGCGCCGTCCCGGCGTCGGGTTCGGTGGCCTTGGGGCGCTAGTACGCCTGGCCGTAGACGCCGCGCGACTGGTCGCGGACGACCCGGCCGTCCTCGAGCTCGACGACGCGCTTGCGGAAGGCGTCGACGATGGCGGCGTCGTGCGTGGCCATGACGACGGTGGTGCCGGTCCGGTTGATCCGGTCGAGCACCTTCATGATGCCGATGGAGGTGGCGGGGTCGATGTTGCCGGTCGGCTCGTCCGCCAGCAGGATCATCGGCCGGTTCACGAACGCGCGGGCGATCGCGACGCGCTGCTGCTCGCCGCCGGACAGCTCGTCCGGCATGCGGTGCGCCTTGCCCTCCAGGCCGACCAGGTCGATGACCTCGGGGACGACCTTGTTGATGAACCGGCGGGGCTTGCCGATCACCTCGAGGGCGAACGCGACGTTCTCGAACACGTTCTTGTTGGGCAGGAGCCGGAAGTCCTGGAACACGCAGCCGATGCGGCGGCGCAGGTGCGGGACCTTCCAGTTGCTCAGCTTGTTCAGGTCCTTCCCGGCCACGTGGACGTGGCCCTGGGACGGCCGCTCCTCCTTGAGGATCAGCCGCAGGAAGGTCGACTTCCCGGAGCCGGAGGGGCCGACCAGGAAGAGGAACTCGCCCTTCTCGATGGCGACGTTCACGTGCTGGAGGGCGGGCCGGTTCTGGTTCTTGTATGCCTTGGTGACGTTGTCGAAGTGGATCACGGCTGCATCACGGCGGTTCAGCACCATTCTTGCGAAGGACCCGCGCGGTCCCAGGGGACGGACCACTCAGCGTAGCCCTCGGACCTACATCGGGCTCGGAACACTCGACCTTAGGGGCTGAATCCGAGGAACCGGTAACCGGCCGCCCTCAGACCCCGTCCCACCTGCGCCGAGTCCGGCCGCACGCCCCGCCGGAACCGGACCGGCTCGGCGGACCGCGTGGCCCCGTGCAGTGTAGAGGCGGTAAGGGGCCGCCTCGACCGCACCGGACCCGCGGCAGGCAGCAGGACTTTACAACCGGGACGCGGCGAATGCCGGGGAATCGCGCCTAAAGTTCTCAGTGACAGATAGTTCCCGATCGAGAGGAACAGCCGGATGAGCTGCGAACATCTGGTCTGCTCGAACTGCTCGGGTCCGGTCGTGGAGGGCCGCTGCCCGACCTGCCGGGCCGCCCGCGCCGAGGTGCACCGGCACGGCCCGGCCGTCCCGCCCGCGCTGGTCCTGGCCGGTCTGGTGGCCCTGCTGTTCGTCGCGCTGCTGCTGCGGCGCCTCTACGGCTGACCCGTCCCCTGACCCGTCCCCGCGGCCGCCCCGCCCGGACGGGCGTTCGGGGCCTGACCGGCCCTCCGGCCCCCTGGCCGGGCGTCAGTTGGGCTTCGGGAGGGGCGCGGTGGCCTTGCTGACCGTCCCGAAGTAGCCGACCACGTCGGCCTTCGGCAGGTTCGCGTCGCTCTTGGGCTTCGCCGGGTCGGACGCGGCGAGCTGGAGCGTCTCGGTGTAGTCGATCTCATAGCCGGGCACGGCGCCGTCCAGCAGGTGGGCGGTCTCCGGCGGGATCGGCGGCTTGCGCTTGTGCCGGTCCTTCGACTTCACGGTCAGCGAGTTGTTGCGGATCAGGGAGTACAGCACCAGCGCCGCGCCGTGCTCGGCGCGCAGCGCGAAGATCGGGTAGGGCGTGGCGACGACCACGCTGGAGAACGCCAGCCCCTTCTTGCGGGCCTTCTTCCGGGCCGCCAGCATGGCGGCGTTCATCCCTGTCGTGACCGGCCCCGACGCCATCACCTTGGACGCCACGCTGGACGGCCCCTCGGCCGCGATCGTCGCCTGGATGCCGGGCAGGTCGCGCGGCCGGATCAGGACGGAGGTGTCGCCGGTCTCCAGGGCGGTCGCGTAGCCCTGCGGGTCGAGGACGACCTTGGGCGTCTTCGCCTTGGGGGCGAGGTCGGTCTCCAGGCTCAGCTTCCACTGGTCGCCCGGGGAGCGCAGGATGAACGCCATGAGCGCCGTCCGGGTGCTCTTGGGCTTGCCCTGCTCGGTACGGGGGACGGCCGCGACGAACCACTGCGGGTACGTCCTGACGTCCTGGAACCTCGGCACGTAGAAGGTCGGCTTGCCGAAGGTGAACCGGGGCACCGGGTCGCCGTCGTGCGCGGCCTTGCGGAACTCGGCGGCGGTCAGCGGGTACTGGCCGTCCACGACCCAGCTCAGGGCGAGCCGCTCGTCCCCGGCCGCGCGCGCGACGTCGTCGTTGACCGTCCAGGACCGGAAGCGGTCGGCGGCCAGCTGCGGCGTCAGCGCGACGGGCGTCGGCGTCGGACGCGGCGGGGCGGGGGTGACCTTCGTCCTGACCTTGCCGCCGCCCCCGCAGGCGGACGCGGCCAGCGCGAGCAGCGCGACGACGGTCGTCACCGCCCGGTACTTGCCTGGCACCGCGCCCCCTCGCCACCCGCTCCGGCCTCTGCGTCGGCCGCTGTGTCGGCCTGTGTTCCGGCCTGGTGGCCGCCCCATCGTGATTGTGCCATTCACTAGGGTATTGGGCGATCGCTCGGGCACTGGCCGGACGGCGATAAGCTCTGTTACGTGGCTGCCATCGATCCGCAAGATCAGCTCAAGGAGCTCGACGCGACGCTGTCCGGCATCGAGCAGGTGCTGGACCTGCCCGCCATGGAGCGGGACATCGCCGGGCTGCGCGAGCAGTCGGCCGATCCCGAGCTGTGGAACGACCAGGAGCGGGCCCAGGCGGTGACGCGCAAGCTGTCCCACCTGGAGGCCGAGCACAACCGGGTCACCGCCCTGCGCCAGCGCCTCGAGGACGTCGTGACGCTCTACGAGATGGCCGGCGAGATGGACGACGCCGACACCCGCGAGGAGGCCGACGGCGAGCTCGCCGCGGTCTTCAAGGCGGTGCAGCAGCTCGAGGTCCGCACCCTGATGTCCGGCGAGTACGACGCGCGCGAGGCGCTGGTCACGATCAACGCCCAGGCGGGCGGGGTCGACGCGGCCGACTGGGCGCAGCAGCTCCAGCGCATGTACATGCGCTGGGCCGAGCGGCACAACTACCCGACCGAGGTCTACGAGACGTCCTACGCCGAAGAGGCGGGCATCAAGTCGACCACCTTCGTGGTGAAGGCCCCCTACGCGTACGGCACGCTGCGCGGCGAGCACGGCACGCACCGGCTCGTCCGCATCTCCCCCTTCGACAACCAGGGCCGCCGCCAGACCTCGTTCGCGGGCCTGGACGTCGTCCCCGTCGTCGAGCAGAGCGACCACGTCGACATCGACGAGAGCGAGCTGCGCATCGACGTGTACCGGTCGTCCGGTCCGGGCGGCCAGGGCGTCAACACCACCGACTCGGCGGTCCGGATCACCCACCTCCCGTCCGGGATCGTGGTGTCCTGCCAGAACGAGCGGTCGCAGCTGCAGAACAAGGCCACCGCGATGAACGTGCTGCAGGCCAAGCTGCTGGAGCGCAAGCGCCAGGAGGAGGCCGAGAAGATGGCCTCGCTGCGCGGCGAGGGCACCAGCTCGTGGGGCACCCAGATCCGCAACTACGTCCTGCACCCGTACCAGATCGTGAAGGACCTGCGCACCGGCGTCGAGGCGGGCAACCCCACGGCCGTGCTGGACGGCGACATCGACGAGTTCATCGAGGCCGAGATCCGCTGGATGCGGCAGCAGGAGTCCGAGGCCGCCGCCTCCTGACGGGCCTCCCGACGGGCCCCTGAGGGTTTCTCGGGGGCCTCGGCCCTTCCCCTCTGCCCTTCCCCTCGGTCCGTCCCCTCGGACCGCCGCCGAGACCGGCGAAGCGGGCATCTCTCTCATAACGCATTCAGAGTGTGACGGTGACATGACTCTGCGATGATGTTGTGTGGAAAGTGTCGCCTCTCCCCTCGGGGGCCGCCATGCCCGCTGGCCAGAACCGCCCCGCCCTCTTCCGCCGCCGTTCCGGCGCGCCGCTCCCCCGCCGTCTGCCGGGTATCGCCGTGTCGCTGCTGGCCGGGGTCCCGCTGGCCGCCGGGTGCGGAGGGTCGGACGCGGGCGCCA
>NZ_JBFAOF010000185.1:0-9912 GCF_040675125.1 Spirillospora sp. NPDC049652
GATGGGGCGAGCGCGTGGACGCGGGCGATGATCGACCGGTGCGAGGTCCACCCCTGGCTGTGCGACCTCCCCGTCCGCGGGGCCCCGGTGACGCCGAACCTGCTGGACTGGACCGAGGCGATCCTGAAAGTGCTGACCGGCGCCGGGCTGACCCCCACCGAAGCCCTGGGGTGCGCGTTCGTGCTGGACGGCTATGCGCGGCAGATCGGCGGCATGCGCCGCGACCTGCGGTACAGCACCGCGGCTCCGACGCAGTCGGAAACCGTGACCAGGTTCCTCCTGCCCCGGCTGCGCGAACGCGGTCACTCGGTCCTGGCGTCCATGATGGACGGCAACGACTACACCGACGACGTCGTCGACGATGACGTGACCTTCGGGCTCGACCGGATCCTGGACGGGATAGGCGTACTGGTCGCAGCAAAAGGTGCCGCGAAGCCAACCGCCCAGGAGCATCAAGAAGCCCGCGAATGAGAGCTTCAGCAATGGCATGCCGCCGTCACGGCCGTGCCAACTCCCCCGCGGTCGCTGGGTTGGGGGGTTCGGGGATAACTCAGGGATCACCCCTGATGTCGATCACCGGAGGTCCTGCGACGCTCTGGGGGCATGAAACTCAAAGGCATCGGGCTCGCCGCCGCCGCCATCATGTTCACCGTCACCACCACCGCCGTCCCAGCGAATGCCACGACAGCCGCTCGTGACGACGTCTTGCAGACGGCGCTCGACGAGGTGGTCGCGACCGGCCAAGCCGGCGCGATCGCCGAGGTCAGGCGGGACGGCACGACCTGGCGCGGCGCCAGTGGCCGCGCCCGGCTGGACCGTCCGGCCCCGCCTCCGCTGAACGGCCGGTTCCGCGCGGGGAGCGTGACCAAGCCGTTCACCGCGACCGTCGTGCTCCAGCTCGTCGCCGAGGGCCGGGTCGGCCTGGACGACTCCGTCGAACACTGGCTGCCCGGCCTGATCAAGGGAGGCGCCGGGGACATCACCGTCCGGGAGCTGCTGAACCACACCAGCGGCCTACCCGACCCCGTCGGGGCACTGGTGGACGACGACGGCCTGCCGCGTGACCGCTGGCGAACGTGGACGCTGGCGGAACTGGCGCGGCTGTCGAACGCGCTGCCGCGTGACCCGAACCCACCGGGCACGCACTACAGCTACTCCAACAACGACTACATCCTGCTCGGCATGATCATCGAGAAGGCCACCGGCCGGTCCTTCCGGACCGAGATCACCCGCCGTGTCATCGTCCCGCTCGGGCTGCGGGGCACCTCCCTGCCGGGCGCGAATCCGTGGCTGCCCACCCCGCACGCGGACGGTTACGCGACAGTCCGGCGCGACGGACGCGACGTCACGTACGACATGACCGTCCTCAATCCCACCATGGCGGGTTCTGCCGGGGAGATCGTCTCGACCACGGGCGACCTGAACCGGTTCTTCGCCGCACTCCTCGGCGGCCGCCTGGTGCGTCCGGACCTGCTCCGCCAGATGACGGCCGGCGACAACGGCTTCGGCATCGAATCGACCACGCTGAGCTGCGGCGTCCGGATCCACGGCCACGGCGGCGGCATCCCCGGCTACCTCACGATCGCCTTCACCTCCACCGACACCCGCCGCCAGGTCGCCCTCTCGATCAACCGCTACCGCGCGATCGACCCCTCCCCCGCCGCCATGGCGTTTCTCAACGCTGCCTTCTGCCCCGGCCAGATGACGAGGTAGCTGAGGTAGCCGGGGCCTGGAGGACGTCCCTGCCGGGGGCGCGTATGCGTGGCGCTCAGGTCGTTCTGCCGTGGGGTCAGCTCGCGGCAGGGAATCCGTACTCGGTCCACTGGTCGAGGACGCGGCGCTGGACGTCCTCCGGGTAGGAGTTGCGGAAGCATGCCGTGACGCCGCGCTCGGAGTTGGTGAACTGGTCGGGGGTGAGGCAGCTCAGCACGGACTTTCCGCCCTTGCCGGTGCGCACCTCCTCGTCCGTCAGGTACGGCACCATCGGGATGCCCGGCGCATCCGGGTAGAGGTACTCGCCGGTGCCGGGGTGGTAGCGCGTCGCCATGGCCCACGCCACCTGGTCGATGTCGGTGATGTCGATGTCGTCGGCGACCAGGATGACCTTGGGGACCAGCCAGCCGGTGTGCGATCCGAACAGGACGTCCGCGATGGCGTCGGCCAGGGCTCGTTCGCCCGTCCCGGTGCGGGCGAGCCGCGCGGTGTCCACGGCGACGACGATCCAGCAGGTCGCCGCCTCGTAGGAGCACCACGCGAACGAGACCGGCAGGCCGCTCGACCGCAGCACGTCCAGGCTGGTGGCGGAGATCATGGTGCCCCAGACGGTGTGGTTCTCCTCGGGCGGCAGCCCGGCCGCGCAGACGGGGAGGATCGCGCCGTCCCGGTGGGTGATCGTCTCGACGTGGAAGACCGGCTGCGGCCTGCCCTCGGGAAAGGCGTAGCCGTGGTACTCGCCCATCGGCCCCTCGGGCGCGGTCTCGTCCGGGCTGATCCAGCCCTCCAGGACGATCTCGGCGTTCGCCGGGACGAGCAGCCCGCCCGCCTCGGTCGCGACGACCTCGACCGGGCTGCCGGTGAGCGCGCCGACGTAGCCGTCCTCGCTGACGTGGGCGGGCAGCGGCATGCCCGCGGCCGCGAGCGCGGCGGGCGGCGCGCCGAGCACCATCGCCCAGGGTGTGCGCTCGCCTCGTTCGCGCCACATCTGGTGGATCATCCCGATGTGCTGCTGCGGCATCGCCGGGCCGACGAGGGTGTCCGGGCCGTTCAGCATGGTGCGGGCGACCGACCAGCTCGTCCACGAACCGTCCGGCGTGCGGACGACGTGGAAGCCGTAGGTGCCGAAGTACCGGCCGCCGTCCTGTTGGTGGAGGAGCGGGACGGGGAAGCGCGTCAGGTCCACCGCGTCGCCGGTGAGGACGTTCTCCTTGCACGGCCCGGACGCCACGACCTTCGGCGGAACCGGCTCGGCGTGCATGGCCCGGACGAGATGCTCCACGATGTCCCGCGGAGTGGCGTCGCGCGGCAGGCCGAAATGGGCGGCGAGGCGTCCATGGGTTCCGGTGGCGGCCGGGCTCAGACCGGCGGGCGCGCCCAGGATCCGGAAGCCGGCGTCGCCTTCGGTGAGTTCGCTGAACAGCGGAGCCGGGCTGCGCGTCTCGTACACGCGGCGGGTGATGGCACCGACTTCGAGCGTCGGGCTCACCGGCGTGCGAATGTCCACGGCGTCCCCGGCGGCGAGCAGTTCGTCGACGAAGTCGCGAAAGTTGAGCGAGCTACCGCGTTGCGTCATGTCAGACGGCCTTTCTGAGTGAGGGCGAAACGGAGCCGGAACCCGGGCCGGGGCCGGAGAAGCCCTGCCACCGCTGGGCCGTGGGCAGGTCCAGTCCGAACTGGTCGAGAACGCGCGCGACGATGTGCTCGACGATCCCGTCGATGCTCTCTGGAGCGTTATAGAAGGCGGGCATGGGCGGCATCACGACCGCGCCCATCCGCGTCAGCTCCAACATGTTCTCCAGGTGGACGGCGGAGAGCGGCGTCTCGCGCGCCACCAGGACGAGCCTGCGGCGTTCCTTGAGCGTCACGTCCGCCGCGCGGGCGATCAGACCGTCCCCGTAGCCGGTGCGGATCGAGGCGAGCGTCTTCATGCTGCACGGGACGACGACCATGCCGTCCGTCCGGAACGAACCGCTGGAGATCGCCGCGCCCTGGTCGTCCGGGCCGTGGGTCACCGACGCGAGCGCCGCCACCTCGCGGACCGAGCGCCCGGTCTCCTGCGCGAGCGTGACCCGCGCCCACCGGCTCACCACCAGGTGCGTCTCGACGTCCAGGTCGCGGAGCGCCGCCAGGAGGCGCACCCCGATCGGCGCCCCGGTCGCTCCGGTCATGGCCACGACAAGCCTCATCCGCACTCCTTCCATTTAGGACGTGTACGTCCTATTTGCCCGAGGATATAGTACGTGTACGTCCTATCGCGCCGAAGGAGCCTGAACAGCTATGACTCGGGAGAATGCGGACGCGTCGCTCGCGCGGACCGCGATCGAGGGCGTCGGACCGCTGGCCCGGCGTCTCAACCAGGCGCACGCGCGCCTGTGGCACGAGCGGGTGGACCAGGAGCTGACCGGCCCCCAGTTCACCGTGCTGAGCCTCCTGCACACCCACGGCGACATGGACCAGAGCACGCTCGGCACCCGCGCCCACCTCGACAAGTCGACGGCGGCGCCGCTTCTCGACCGCCTCCGCCGCCGCGGCCTGGTCGAACTGGCGAAGGACGACGCGGACCGCCGCCGCAAGCTGGTCCGCATCACCCCCGACGGCCGCGCCCTGGCGACCCGCCTGGCCCCCGAGGTGATCGCCGTCGGCGATCAGCTGCTGTCGTCCCTGACTCCCGAGGAACAACGCCAGTTCCTAGCACTCCTGACGAAGGCGGTCGCAACGCCGAAGACATAAGGAGTCGCGGCCGCAAGCCGCAAAATGCCGGCCACCATCAACGGCACCTCCGCCACCACCACCCCTCCGGGACCGGACCCCGTTCCGCCGGCCATCTGGCCACTTCGTGCCGTGCCCGCAGGCTCCTCAACCCCGACCACGGCTGACGCCTTGGTCGGCCGTCAGGACAACGTGTCAGCTTAGGGGTGATTTGCGTGGCGAGTTACGAGTTTCCCACGATGGCCTTTTAGGTAAATATCTCTACTTTGAGCCCGTCTTACTCCTCTCCCGCGTGGAGGTTGATGTGGCTCGTCGCCAATGGTTCGGCGGTCTCACTGCCCTGATCGTTCTCGGTGGCGTTCTGGTACCGGCAACGGCCGCCGGTGCGCTGGACCGATCGCAGGCTCGCTATGAGCCGATGAACTCTCCGGCTGAAGCGCAGATGCAGCCCGCCACCCAGCTCGGTGCGTCCGGGCGGAGCGCGCCACGGACCTGCTTTCCTAAGCCGAACAGGTATAACCGCACCCAGTCCTGCAGTGTCCGTGACGAGACCCTCAAACTCACGATCGGCGGCCATGAACTCGGCCGGTTCACCTACCGCATCACGCAGACGACCGCCCTCAGCGTCAAGAGCACCAAGTTCACCGAGCATGTGAACTTCCGGGTGCTGGCTGTTCGCGGAGACATCGAGTCACCTCGACTGACCTTCGGCAGCCGATGCAAGAGCCCATGCCGTGCCGGGATCAGCTTCCCGCAGAACAGGGTCCTGCGCCGGGGAACGTCACTGACCGGGACGGTCTCTTACAGCGTCAAAACCGGCAAAGGAAAAATCTACAAGCTGTGGAACAACTACAGCTGGACGTTCCGGGGAACGAACGTTCCCGCGGCGACTCTCCGCACGAGGTCGGTCACCTACCGGTGTGACAATGCGCTCAACACCCAGGGCGCCGGCTGCGTGTACCCCGGCTACATTCCAGTGATGACGGCCATGAAGAAGCTTCCGCAGATCGCGGCCAACATTCGTCGTGTCCAAAGCAGAGGAAACCACTATGGCCGCCCCGGCAGCGGCCGTCCGCTGCATCGCATGATGGACAGGAAGAAGCAGGTGAGTAACCGTCGGGCGGTATGTCGCAGAGCGGTCGTCGGGCCGCCGCCGCGGCCGGGTGTCAGTTGCGACGAGTACCCCTTCGCCAGCACGGCCGAAGGGGGGACGGCGCTCAGCAGGACCGATCGCGGCACCGCATGGGTTCCGGTAGCCGAGCAGGACAGCCAGCGAGGCCTGATCACCGGCTCCCACACCTCCCAGCGGGTCCTCGACGGCGACCCGTTCTACGTGGGAGTCTGATCGCCGTGCCGGACTCGCCCCTGCTCGTCACCGCCAGCCATCATCAGTACTCGCTGGAGTGGGCGCAGTTCGATCCCGACGCCATGGATTTCACCAATGGCAACGGCCTGGTGTGGGTCTCCCGGGGGCGGATCGTGGTGAAGACCGGCCTTGATTCCGGTGATCTGCCAGTGCAGTTCGGTGTCCACGACCACGTCCCGCCTCTCGATCTGGACTCCTGGGACGAAGTGGTCGAGGTCAGCGCGGAGATCGACGGTGACCGTGTCTTCGTCTACATGCCCGACGGCATTCTTGTGGGCGAGGTGGATCTGCCTCGGGGAGCCGGCGCCTACCGGCTGCGCTTCCATGCCCGGGGCCGGGACGCGGGCTGGGACGCGGAATTCATCGATGCCGATGAAGGGGACGAGCTGGTGGAACAACACATGATCTTGATCTGGCGGGCAGTGGCAGCCGACGAGACCGTTTTCAAACTGACCGATCAGGTGGGAGCGCGAAACCGCTCCTTGCGTCAGTAAGCCATCTCTGCTCGGCGACACGCGAGTCAGCAAGCAGGAACGGGGTTGTCGCCGACGATCCCCTTCGGTTCTCACCCACAACAATCAGCCTGTGGCAGGGGCACGATCGTGCCCCTGCCACGGGCTGATTGCAGCCTTGTCGGCGCCTGTCTTGGGCGATGCGCCGGCGACGGCTAGTGCCTGGCGGGAACTGCCAATCCCCCGGTGGTGAAGCTGCAGGTCACGATGCGGCGGCCGTCCTTGAGCCTGCACCCCCTGGGTACGGAGAGAAAGCCCTGGTAGCGCTGGAGCTTGATGGTGAGAACGGCTCCGGCCCGCCACACTCCCGCACATCTGACACCCGAGACGCAGCTCTTCACGGAGTGCGAATACACGCCCGGGTAGCATGAGCGCGCGCTTCGGCATTTGGCGGCGCGAGCCTTGCCGACCGTCCGCCCTCTGAAGATCTCCCGGGCCTGGGTGGCCATGGCGGTGACCTTGGCGCTGTTGGTGCAGTTGGCTTTGTAGCCATAGCTGGCGTTCGTGTTCACCAGCACATGCCGGAGATAGTTGGCGGTGATGTTGTGGTGCCCTCCCCCCGTGCAGGTGATCTTCAGCGGCTTCAGTCGGCCCGCTTCAGCGACCTCGAAGTCCCAGGAAGAAGTTCCGCTGGCCATGGCTTCGGTCCGGGCCTGCACTTGCGTCATCGGGTGAGCGCCGACCGGGCTCGCCAAGGCCGTCGAGGCGGGCACAACAGCTGCCGCGGCCACCACGACAGCGGCAACAGAGAGGTGTTTGATCACGCTGAGCCGTTCCTTTCTCTGATCGGTCACTGGTCCGGCTAGTGGAAACCGCGGATCGCAGGTCGCCCGGGGGACGCATTCGTCGCTCCCGATCTAGAGCATTTTCCGGCCTGTTCGATTTCACCGAGAGCACCGACCGAAAAGCGCTCTACCCTGACACCACCCACCAGCCCATACCCAAGGGATCATGACGGCCGACCTCGGTTTGTTCATCAGGGTAAACACCGACACGTCAGGACGGCCAGCACTCGGCTTCCTCCCGAGTATCGAGGTTAACCCCTATCTCTTTGTGTCCCGATGACCGTAATGCGGCACTGGGGAGTGCCGTGTCGACGCTCCTGAACGCCTTCGGTGGCCAAGGGGATCGAGGTTGCGATGAGATGACCGCCATGCATGGAGTCACTCGAACCCATCTCTGACCAGGCGAGAAAGGAAACCACTTCGAGCATCGAGAGCGCCGGCCCGCCGATCGCCGGAGAGACCCGATCGTCGGCCTCAGTGTTTGCCACGATGGCAGATCAGACGTTCTGATCTTTACTGGACCTACTCCGCTCCCTTCAGCCTCGGAGGTTGACATGGCCATCCAGAAGCGGATCAGAAACTTCACCGCTATCGCTATCGCGGCTTCCACCCTGATCTCGATGGCGGAATCGACTGCAATGGCGGCATCCGCCCCCGCCCCCGCACATGGACGGACGATGAATCCGCAGCGGCAGGCCAGTGCCGCCGGTCTCGTCGAGGGCGCTTTCTCCGATTCCACCCACGTGGCGGCCGGCGCACCGATCCGGTCGACGCCCCCCGGCTATCGCGCCCGCCACCTGCAGGGTTCCTCACTCCTGAGATCCTTCAAGGTGAGCTGGAAGAGCGTCAACGGGTCCAGGTATGTCAGCGCCTGGGGAACCTACGATCATGGATCACGAAGTGTCACCATCCGCGGCACCCTTCAGGACACCAGGAAGGACAAGTACGCGGCTGGACTGCAAGTCTTCGTCGGCGAGTCCGGGAAACCCGGCCTCACCAAGCCCTTCTATCTGGTAGACGGCCGCGGCCGCCCGGCGCCGGGCAGAGGGTACGCGCCTTTCAGTTGGCGGTCCTCCTACAATGACGACTTCGGGGTCCGCGAATGCCTGGTCTCCGTCAGGAAGCCCTATAAGTGGACGTGTGGCCGGTGGAAGTGGGTCTATCGCACCTGGTAGACCGCTTCTTTCCCCGGATGTTGGAGTTCGGGCGGGCTCCGGTCACCCGCGTCGATCCTTGCTCCGAGGGGCCGTGAGGGGGGTGTAGGTGTCGGGGCGGCGGGTTTCGTAGAAGGGGAAGAGGGTGAGCCAGTCGCGGCGCTGGTCCAGGTCCAGCGGGGCCACGAGGGCGGCGTCGCCGGAGCGGGGGGCCTCGGCCAGGACGCGGCCGTAGGGGTCGGAGATGAACGAGCTGCCGTAGAACTCGATCAGGCCCTCGTGGCCCCATCGGTTGGGGACGACCATGAAGGTGCCGTTCGCGATGCCGTTGCCGACGATCACCTGGCGCCAGAGCGGGGCGGTGTCGAAGTCCGGGTGGTCGGGTTCGGAACCGATCGCCGTCGGGTAGGCGAGCACGTCCGCGCCCGCGAGGCCGTAGGCCCGGGCCACTTCGGGGAACCATTCGTCCCAGCAGGTCGGCATGCCGATCTTAGCTCGGCCGTTCAGGTCGACGGGCTCGTAGGCCTCGGCCACGGCGGGGCCCGGACGGAAGTAGCGGTCCTCGTAGTAACCGGCGGTCCGGGGGATGTGGGTCTTGCGACGGCGTCCCGCCATCGAGCCGTCGGGGGCGACGAGGATGGCGGTGTTGAAGCCCAGGCCGTCGGCGGCGGGGCTGCGTTCGAAGAGGGACGCGTGCACGTACACGCCGTGTTCGGCGGCCGCTTTCGCCGCGAACGTCCGTGTGGGGCCCGAGTCGATGTCCTCCGCGGTTGCGGACGGGTCACCGGACGGGCGGGTGTCGGCCGGGTAGCGGGACAGGGTCAGCTCCGGCAGGAAGACGACCTCCGCGCCCGCCGACGCGGCGGCGGCGATGCCCTCCGACAGGGTGGCGGTGTGCTCGGCGGCGTCCTCGTGCCAGCGCGTCTGGACCAGGCCGACGGTCAGGACGCCGCGCTGGGGCGCCGCGACGCGGGCCGGGGACCCGGACGGCCGGGCGGTGATCAGTTCCATGCTCTCTCCTGGAGGGGCTGCTGCTGGGTGATGCAGTGGATGCCGCCGCCGAACCGGAAGATGTCCCGGGCGTCGACCTGGACGACCTCGCGGCCGGGGTAGGCGTGCCGGAGCAGGGCGGCGGCCTCGGCGTCGCGGGGGTCGTCGAACGCGCAGAGCACGACGGCCCCGTTCGCCACGTAGTGGTTCACGTAGGAGTAGTCGACGAGTTCCCCGTCCGCCTCGGTGACGGTCGGCGCGAGCAGTTCGACGACCTCGATCCGCTCGCCGCGGGCGTCGGTGGCCGCGCGGAGGATGTCGATGACCTCCCGGCTCACCTCGTGGTCGGGATGGCCCGGGTCGGGCTGGGTGTGCACGACCGCCCGGCCGGGCGCGGTGAACGCGGCCACGATGTCCACGTGGCCGCGGGTGCCGAACTCGCCGTAGTCGGCGGTGAGGCCGCGCGGTAGCCAGATCGCCTTGCGCGTCCCCAGGCGCGCGTGCACTTCGGCCTCGACCCGTTCGCGGGTCCAGCCGGGATTGCGGCCGGGGTCGAGTTGGACGGTCTCGGTGAGCAGGACCGTGCCCGCTCCGTCGGTGTGCAGGCCGCCGCCCTCCTGGGTGAGCGGGGAGGCGGTGCGGGGCACTCCCGCGTGGCCGGCCACGTGGCGGACCTCGCG
>NZ_JBFAOF010000186.1:0-9905 GCF_040675125.1 Spirillospora sp. NPDC049652
ACCGCGACCCGGTGAGCTGCCTGCTGGTCGGCGGCGGCCCGCAGGGCGCGGCGCTGTTCGCGCTCGCCGACACCCTCGCCCGCCGCGGCTGCAAGGTCCACTTCGTGCTCGGCGGGGCGTCCGCGCGGGGCGTGTTCGGCTCCCGGATGGCCCAGCGCATCGGCGACTCCGCCGTCACCACCACCGAGGACGGCTCGCTCGGCGAGCGCGGGACCGTCCGCGACGTGCTGCCCCGCGTCATCGACGAGACCGGCGCGGACGTCGTCTACGCCTGCGGCCCGACCCCGCTGCTGCGCTCGGTCACCCGCGTCGCGGGCGACTTCGGGCTGCCGTCCCAGGTGTTCCTGGAGGAGTTCCTCCAGTCCACCGCGGTGTGCGGGACCGGCCTGTGCATGACCTGCGTGCTCCCGTTCCACGGCGACGACGGCGTCACCCGCATGGTCCGGGCCTGCGCGGACGGCCCGGTGCTGCGCGGCGACCGGGTCCGCTGGGGCGACCTCGGCACCATCCCCTTCGACGCGCTCGGCGCCCCGCGCGTGCTGTCGGCCGTCCCGTCCGAAGGAGCCGACCGATGAGCGCCGCGTCCCCCGACATGACCGTCCGGATCGGCTCGCTGGAGCTGCCGAACCCGGTGCTCACCGCCGCCGGGTGCGGCGGCACCGGCCGCGAGCTGGCCCCCTTCTTCGACCTGACCCGGATCGGCGCGTTCACCACCGCGTCGGTGACCACCCAGCCGCGCGCCGGGCGCCCCACCCCGCGCGCCGCCGAGACGCCCGCCGGGCTGCTCACCGCCATGGGCCTGCCCGGCCCCGGCGTCGAGCCGTTCCTGGAGCGCGAGCTGCCCTGGCTCGTCGACCGGGACGTCCGGACGATCGTGTCGGTCGCGGGCAACAGCGTCGAGGAGTTCGCCGAGGTCGCCCGGCGGCTGCGCGGCGTGCCGAACATCGCCGCGATCGAGGTCAACGTCGCCTGCCCGAACGTCGCGGACCGGGGCCGCATGTTCGGCTGGCACCCGGGCGCCGCGGCGGCCGTGGTCGGGGCCGTCCGGGCGCACTCGCGCCCCGGCACGCCCGTCCTCGCCAAGCTCGCCCCGGACGTCACCGACATCGCCCGCATCGCGCTCGCGTGCGTGGACGCGGGAGCCGACGGCCTCACCCTGGTCAACACCATGGAGGGCATGGCGATCGACCCGGACACCCTGCGGCCCGCGCTGACCGGCGTGTCCGGCGGGCTGTCCGGCCCGGCGATCCGCCCGGTCGCGGTCCGCTGCGTCTACCAGGTGCACGCGGCGCTGCCCGACGTCCCGATCGTCGGCGTCGGCGGCGTCGACTCGGGGCTCGCCGCCCTGGAGTTCATCCTCGCCGGGGCGAGCGCCGTCGCCCTCGGCACCACCCTGTTCCACGAGCCCGGCGCTCCGGTGCGGGTGCTGCGCGAGCTGGAGGACGCCCTCGCGGCCCGCCGCATCGCGCACCTCGCCGACGCCGTCGGGCTCGCCCACAAGCCCGCCGGGTACGTCCCGCCGCGCGTCCTGCCCCTGCCGCCGGACGGTCCGGACGGCGCCCCCGACGCCGCGCAGGCCCCTGTGTCCGCCGCTGAGGGGACGAAAGCCCCGTCCGGTGCCCCGGCGCGCCCGGCGTCCCGCGCGGCCGCTGACGCGGCGTTCGGGGCCCAGTCAGACGGTGCGGACGGACGTCCGGGGCCGCGGGCCGCCTCCGCGGCGGGCGAGCCGGCGCGGGTGGCCGCGCCCGTCCGCCCCCGCGCGCCCCGCTCCGGCGCCCGCCGCAAGGACGCCCCGGCCACCGAACCCGCCGCGGCGGAGACCAAGGAGAGACTGCCGTGATCGCAACACCGGCCCCGATCGCCGTCGCGCTGGACGCCCCCGACCTGGACACGGCCGCGCGCTGGGCCAGCGAGGTCACCCCGCACGTGAGCACCGTCAAGGTCGGCCTGGAGCTCTACCTGCGCTACGGCCCGGACGTGGTCGCCAGCGTGCGCGGCGCGAGCGGCGTCCAGGTGTTCCTCGACCTGAAGCTGCACGACATCCCGGCCACCGTCGCGGGCGCGACCCGCGCGGTCGCCCGGCTGAAGCCCGCCTACCTGACCGTGCACGCCGCGGGCGGCCCCGCCATGATCCGCGCCGCGGCCGAGGCCGCCCCGGACACCCGGATCGCCGCGGTGACCGTCCTGACGTCCCTCACCGACGGCGACCTCGCCGCGATCGGCCTGGCCGGGCCCGCCTCGGACGCCGTCCTGCGGCTGGCCGCGCTGTCGGTCGAGGCGGGCGCCCGCGCCCTGGTCTGCTCGCCGCAGGAGGCCGCCGCCGTCCGCGCGGAGGTCGGCCCGGACATCACGCTGATCACCCCCGGCGTCCGCCCGGCCGGCGCCGCCACCCAGGACCAGGCGCGCGTCGCCACCCCCGAGCAGGCCCTGTCGGCCGGCGCCGACCTCCTCGTCATCGGCCGCCCCATCACCGGCGCCGCCGACCCGGGCGCGGCGGCGGCGAGCATCGCCGCGTCCCTGCGCCGCACCTCCGCCCCCACCGCCTGAGCGCCCGCCCCACCACGCCCGCGCGGGTGATTCCGGACACACCGCGCGGGCGTTCGCGTGTTCCGGCCCGGAGTGGGGAGAACGCCACGCGGCCCACCCGGCGACGGCCCGAAAAACGTGACCAAGATCATCTTTGGTGGGGGTGATGAGTGACGGGTTTCGGGGGTTTATGGGGGGAAAGTTGCGATCTTGGGTAAGTGTCCAGGTGGCGGGGGTCGGGGCCCTTGACGGGGTCGAGTTGGGTACACTCTGTATTCAGGACACTCCAAGGAGTGATTTTCGTGATTTTGTGGCGGGTAAAACGGCACTTCACGTTGCCTTATGGGCCGTGAACTCGCTAGTTTCCCGTCCCGTCCGACTCCGTCGAGTGGAAACCTGAGGTGACCCGGCGTGGCTCTTCCGCCCCTAACCCCCGAACAGCGCGCCGCAGCCCTGGAGAAGGCTGCCAAGGCCCGCAAGGAGCGTGCCGAGGTTAAGAACCGGCTGAAGCACGGGGGGACCTCGCTCGCCGAGGTTCTCAAGGAGGGTCAGTCCGACGACGTCATCGGAAAGATGAAGGTGTCGGCTCTCCTGGAATCCCTGCCCGGTGTGGGCAAGGTCCGTGCGAAGCAGATCATGGAGCGCCTGGGCATCGCCGAGTCCCGCCGCGTGCGGGGCCTCGGCGCCAACCAGCGCGCCTCCCTGGAGCGTGAGTTCGGCGGCGGTGGAAACCGCTGACCCCCGATCCGCGAGCGGGCGCGACGGTGCTGCCGTCGCGGCCGGCCCGGGCCTGCCCGGTTCCGGCACCACCTCGCTCAGCTCCGGTGCGCCCATGACCGCGCCGGACGGCTCCCAGCTGACGCAAGGTCGGCTCGTCCGTCGCCTCACGGTCCTCTCCGGGCCGTCGGGCGTCGGCAAGAGCACGGTCGTCGCCGAGATCCGGCGGGCCCACCCCGAGGTGTGGCTGTCGGTCTCGGTGACCACCCGGTCCCCCCGACCGGGTGAGATCAACGGCCTGCAGTACCACTTCGTCGACGACGCCGGTTTCGACCGGCTCGTCGCCGAGGGCGAGCTCCTCGAGTGGGCGGAGTTCGCGGGCAACCGCTACGGGACCCCGCGCCGCCCCGTCGAGGAGCGGCTCGCCCGCGGCGAGGCCGTCCTGCTGGAGATCGACCTCCAGGGGGCGCGCCAGGTCCGGCGGACCATGCCGGAGGCCCAGCTGGTCTTCCTCGCCCCGCCCTCCTGGGACGAGCTGGTCCGCCGCCTCACCGGCCGGGGCACCGAGCCGCCGGACGTGATCGAGCGCCGGCTCGCCGCCGCCCGCGTGGAACTCGCCGCCGAGAAGGAGTTCGACGTCACCCTGGTGAACACGTCCGTGCAGGACGTCGTGTACGAGCTGCTAGTCTTGATGGCTGTTCGTCAGTAAGCATCCGCGCCGCGCGTGCGCGCCCCCGAAACGGGGCGGTCCGCCGCGACGACGGTCATCTAGTGGAGGGCCACCGCGTGGCAGCCAGCAACGACGGCATCACCAATCCGTCCGTCGACGACCTGCTCGAGGTCGTCGACACCAAGTACGGTCTCGTGAGCATCGCGGCCAAGCGTGCCCGGCAGATCAACGCCTACTACGCCCAGCTGGGCGAGGGCCTGCTCGAGTACGTCGGCCCGCTCGTCGAGACCCAGGTGCAGGAGAAGCCGCTCTCGATCGCGCTCCGCGAGGTCCGCGAGGGCCTGCTCAAGGCCGAGCCCGTCGAGGGCTGACCCGGCGTCCGAACCGCGGACCGCCGCGTCCTAGAGTCGCCCGTATGACAGCCCCCGACAAGCCCCGCGTGGTGCTCGGCGTCGCCGCCGGGATCGCCGCGTACAAGGTGTGCGAGCTGCTGCGACGGCTCACCGAGTCCGGTCACGACGTCACCGTCGTGCCGACCGAGGACGCCCTGCGCTTCGTGGGCGAGCCCACCTGGGCCGCCCTGTCCGGCCACCCCGTCTCCACCCGTGTGTGGGACGGGGTTTCCGGCGTTCCCCACGTGCGCATCGGGCAGACCGCCGACCTGGTGTTCGTCGCCCCCGCCACCGCGGACCTGCTCGCCCGCGCGGCGCACGGGCTGGCCGACGACCTGCTCACCAACACGCTGCTCACCGCGCACTGCCCGGTGGTGTTCGCGCCCGCGATGCACACCGAGATGTGGGAGCACCCCGCCACCCAGGCGAACGTCGCGACGCTGCGCGAGCGCGGCGCGATCGTCCTGGACCCGGCGTCCGGCCGCCTCACCGGCAAGGACACCGGGCGCGGCCGCCTGCCCGAGCCGTCGGAGCTCTTCGACGTCGCCCAGCACGTCCTCACCCGCTGGCTGAAGACCCGCGCCACCGCCGACGCGGCCGCCGGCTCCGACGCGACCGCCGCGGCTGACGCCACCGACACCTTGGACGCCGGCACCGCAGCGGACGCGACCGGCCTGGCCACTCCGACCGGCGCGACCGGTGCGACCGGTGTGGGCGGTGCGACGGGGACGGTGGCGGCCGGGCGGCGTGTCGATGTGCGAACGGCGGGGCTGTTCGACCTCGCCGGACGGCACGTCGTCGTGTCCGCCGGGGGGACGCGGGAGGCGCTCGACCCGGTCCGGTTCCTCGGGAACCGGTCGTCCGGGCTGCAGGGGTACGCGCTCGCCCGGACGGCCCTCGCCCGCGGCGCGCGGGTGACGCTGGTCTCGGCGAACGCCGCCCTGCCCGACCCGGCGGGCGCGCACGTCGTCCCGGTGGGGTCGGCGCGGGAGATGCGCGAGGCGGTCCTCGCCGCGGCGGCGGACGCCGACGTCGTCGTGATGGCCGCCGCGGTGGCCGACTTCCGGCCCGCCGAGTACGCCGAATCCAAGATCAAGAAGCGTCCGGACGGGGAGCCCGAGCCCATCCGGCTGGTCAAGAACCCCGACATCCTGGCCGAGCTCGGCGGGCGCCGTCCCGCCGGGCAGGTCGTGGTCGGGTTCGCCGCCGAGACCGACGACGTCCTCGCCAACGGCCGCGAGAAGCTGAAGCGCAAGGGCTGCGACCTGCTCGTGGTGAACCAGGTCGGAGCCGACCTGACCTTCGGCAGGCCGGACAACGCGGCCGTCGTGCTCGGCGCGGACGGCTCGGCCACCGAGGTCCCGCGCGGTCCCAAGGAGGACCTCGCCGACGTCGTGTGGGACCTGGCGGCCGCCCGGCTCGGCGGTCCCGCCCGCACGCCGTGACGACGCGCGCGGGGCACGCCGTGACCACGCGCGCGAGTGAGGCACGTCCCGCCCGCGAGGCGTCCTCATGATCACGCGCGCGACTGAGGCGCGCCTCACCCCTGAGGCGTCCTCTGGGTCTAGCTGTCGTCGAGGTCGTTCCCGATAGACTCCGACCGAAAAGTCAAGCCCAAGCCGGGGCGGGGGCCGCGTCCTCCGCCGGCAAGACCGAAGACAAGTCCGTTCTGCGACGACAAGTCAGCAGCCGCTGCAAGGAGTTCACGTACGTGTCTCGCCGCCTGTTCACTTCCGAGTCCGTCACCGAGGGGCATCCGGACAAGATCGCGGACCAGATCAGTGACGCCATCCTGGACGCGATGCTCAAGGACGACCCGGCCTCCCGGGTCGCCGTGGAGACGATGATCACCACCGGTCAGGTGCACGTGGCCGGCGAGGTCACCACCGAGACCTACGTCGACATCCCCGGTGTGATCCGGGAGAAGATCCTCGAGATCGGCTACGACTCGTCCAAGAAGGGCTTCGACGGCCACTCCTGCGGCGTGTCGGTCTCCATCGGCGCGCAGTCGCCCGACATCGCGCAGGGCGTGGACGACGCCTACGAGGCCCGCGAGGAGGGCCAGCAGGACGACCTGGACCGGCAGGGCGCCGGCGACCAGGGCCTGATGTTCGGCTACGCCAGCAACGAGACCACCGAGCTGATGCCGCTGCCGATCACCATCGCGCACCGGCTGTCGCACCGGCTGTCGGCGGTCCGCAAGGGCGGCGTGGTGCCCTACCTGCGCCCCGACGGCAAGACCCAGGTCACCATCGAGTACGACGGCGACCGCGCCGTCCGGCTCGACACGGTGGTCGTGTCGTCGCAGCACGCTCCGGACATCGACCTCAAGGAGCTGCTCACCCCGGACGTCAAGGAGCACGTCGTCGACCCGGTGCTCGCCGAGTTCGACATCGACACCGAGGGCTACCGGCTGCTGGTCAACCCCACCGGCCGGTTCGAGATCGGCGGCCCGATGGGCGACGCGGGCCTGACCGGCCGCAAGATCATCGTGGACACCTACGGCGGCATGGCCCGGCACGGCGGCGGCGCGTTCTCCGGCAAGGACCCGTCCAAGGTCGACCGGTCGGCGGCGTACGCGATGCGCTGGGTGGCCAAGAACATCGTCGCGGCGGGCCTCGCCGACCGCGCCGAGGTGCAGGTCGCCTACGCGATCGGCAAGGCCCAGCCGGTCGGCGTCTTCGTGGAGACCTTCGGCACCGAGAAGCTGCCGGTCGAGCGGATCCAGAAGGCCGTCCTGGAGGTCTTCGACCTGCGTCCGGCCGCGATCGTCCGCGACCTGGACCTGCTGCGCCCGATCTACTCCCAGACCGCCGCGTACGGCCACTTCGGCCGTCCGGAGCCCGACTTCTCCTGGGAGCGCACCGACCGCGCCGAGGCTCTCGCGAGCATCGCCGGTCTCTGACCCGAGGCACGAGAAAGGCCCCCGCTTCCCGCGGGGGCCTTTCCCATGTCCGGAGACTTTCCAGAGGCGCTCGGTCGCGCGCAGTCGCCTGCTCGCGCCGCGCGCTTACTCGCAGGGGGTTCCGCGGGGGAGTTCGTAGCGGGCGCCGACGGTGTAGCGGCCGGGGCCGGGGACCTTCATCTGGACGAAGTCCTTGTTCGGCCCGCTCGTGGTGTCGGCGAGGCAGGCGCCCTTGCCGGGGCCGTGCACGCTGAGCCAGGGGGAGTAGGCGACGCGGACGAGGTAGGTGCCCGCCGCCGGGGCGTTCACGACGACCTTGTCCGGGCGGAACCGGTGCACGGTGGCGGGCGCGGCGACCAGCGGAGCGGGGTCGGCGACCTTGAACAGCCGCCAGTTGGCGTCGCTCCAGACCTCGGTGAGGTAGGGCTGGCCCGTGCGGACCAGGACGTCCTCGTTGTGGGACGACCAGTCGATCTCCTGCTCGGGCAGGACGACGTAGTGGACGGCCCACTTGCGCAGCCAGTCGCGGTAGTCGGCGGCCGTCAGGGTCTTCTGGTAGAAGAGCGCGTTGCGTTCGGCGTCCACCTGGCGGTTCCAGCCGCGGGCGAGGATCACCTGGCGGCTCAGGCCCGCCGCCTCCCAGTGCGAGCGCAGCGGGACGACCTCGACCCGCCCCTTGTCGGCGCCGCGCTCCCTGAGCTGCGCGATCAGGTCGCGGGAGCGGGCGGCGGCCTCGGCGGCCGGGGTGGTGTGGATCAGGTCGTCCATCGGCTTCACGACCTGCCAGACGCCCGTGACGATGAACGCCAGGGACAGCACCACGATGCGCCGCCAGTCGGTCACCCGGCCGACGGCGCAGAGCAGGAAGACGCCGCCGAAGACCAGGGACATGCGCTCGACGTTGCTGCCGACCGGGGACGGGATCAGCCAGGTGAGCAGGATCCCGGCCAGGTAGACGCCCGCGCCGACCCGGATCAGCCGCCAGTCCTTGGGCGCGCAGACCAGCACGGCGACGACGCTGGCGATCGCGGGCAGCACGATCGCGGCGAGCGAGATCGGCTGGACGCCGGTGAACGGGAACAGCAGCGTGGTCGTGCCGACCACCAGGGGCATGCCGAGGCAGATCGCGACGCCGGCGCGGCGGCGTCCGGTGAGGAACATCGCGGCCCCGACGACCAGCAGGAACAGGCCCGCGACCGGGCTGGCGAAGGTCGCGAGCAGCCCGAAGCCGACCATCCCGGAGGCGCGCAGGAACGGCGTGCCGCGCGAGGTGAAGGCGCACATGACGGCGGCGAGCGCGAACAGCAGGCCGAGGCCGAAGGTGGTGCGCCCGGACGCCGAGTTGCAGGAGATCGCGAACGCGGCCCACACGGCGGCGGGCAGCGCGACCGGGGCGCGGAACCGGACCAGCATCGTCGCGGCGAGCGTCGCCGACAGGGTGCCGCTGATCACCGCGACCGTCCGGATCCCGAACCAGGCCATGAGGAACGGTGAGATCACGCTGTAGGACGCGACGTGGATGCCGCCGTACCAGGACAGGTTGTAGGCGGCCCAGGGGTAGTTGCCGACGAAGTGCGTCCAGGCGGCCTGGGCCGCCAGGTCGCCGCCCTCGGTGGCCAGGAACAGCGCCCAGACCATGTGCAGGACGAACGCCACGGCGGTCGCCGCGAGGATGGGGTTGCGCGGGTTCGCCCAGCGCCGCCAGGGCGGCCCGGACGCGGGCGGCGTGGAGGTGGCGGCAGGGGCGGAGCCCACCCGCGCGGAGGCCGATGCGGTGGTCAACGCTGCCTACAGGATCCGGAGGGACGGTCTGGGCCCGGGGGGCACCGGCCAATGATCCACCGAACCCTCGGCGAGTTCAAACCGGTCGCGCGCGGTTCCACGGGTCTGGCGCACCTCTCTCATCTGGTAGGACGAACCTGTGAGCAACGACGGCGGAGACACCGGGCTGATCCCGGGACTGGACGCGCTTCCGGACGGTCCCGGCGGCACGACGGTACCGTCCGGAACGTCCGCCACGCCCGGAAGATCCGCTCGGCGGCAGGGCGGCGGATCCGCGCGCGGCGCCGCCGAGGGCCCCGCCGGCAAGAGCGCGTCGGCCAGGGGCTCCGCGGCCAGGGGCGGCGCCAAGGCGCCCCGGAAGGGCGCTCGCGTCCCGGCCGGACACCTCCCCGTGGCCCGGATCGCGGTCGATATGTCCCTTCCCCATCTGGACCGGCCCTTCGACTACCTCGTACCCAGCGAACTGGATCCCAAGGCCGTGCCAGGGTGCCGGGTTCGTGTGCGTTTCGCCGGACAGCTCGTGGACGGCCTGCTGCTGGAGCGGGTCCAGGAGAGCGACCACGACGGCCGGCTGTCGTTCCTGGAGCGGGTGACCTCGGCCGAGCCGGTGCTCGCCCCGGAGGTCGCCGCGCTGGCCCGGGAGGTCGCCGACCGGTACGCCGGGACGCTCGCCGACGTGCTGCGGCTGGCGATCCCGCCCCGGCACGCCAGGGCGGAGGGCGAGCCGCCGCGCGAGGCCGCGGAGCCCCCGGAGCCGCCGGACGGGCCGGGTCCCTGGTCACGGTACCCGGCCGGGCCGTCCTTCCTGGCCGCGCTCGCCGCCGGCCGCGCGCCCCGCGCGGTCTGGACGGCGCTGCCCGCCGGGCGTTCGACCGGGTCACCGGGACGGTGCTGGTCGGCCTCGGCCTGCGGA
>NZ_JBFAOF010000187.1:0-9903 GCF_040675125.1 Spirillospora sp. NPDC049652
GCGCGGCTTCGGCGGGCAGCCGTCCGACCTCCTCCCGCGACCGGAATGGTCGTCGGGCGCCGCCGGCCCTGGCACCGCCGCCGCCCGGCGGCGGGGTGGGGGCCGCTCGCCGCCGCCGCGGCGGTGGTCATGATCGTGGGCCTGGTGCTCGGCGGGGTGGTCGGGCACCGCGTCGGGACCGGCTCCGCCAAGGCCGTCCCGACACCGTCCGCGTCCGTCCCGGAGCCCGGCGAGAGGATCACCGCCACCGACGCGTCCACGCACGTCACCGCCACGGTGGTGATGCGGCGCGAAGCCTGGGGGACGTACGCGGAGATCTCGCTCGGCGGCGTCCCCGGGGGCTCCAGCTGCCGCTGGTGGGTCGTCACGCGGTCCGGCGAGCGGGAGGCGCTGGGCAGCTGGTACGTCCCGTACGCCGTCGGGCACGGCGAATACGAGAGCGCGACCATGTACCCCCGGGAGCAGATCGCCGCCTTCCAGGTAGCCACCCTCGACGGCCGCCACCTGGTGACCGTCCGCGCCTGAGACCCGTCGACCGCCGCGGTTCCGGCAGGGCCGGAATCCGGCGCGCCGGCCGTACGTTGTCGGAGTCGACGGTCAGCGGCCCGGCTTCTCGGGCGGCGGTGGCGGGACGGGAGGGTGCGCGAGGTGGAGGACGGGCGGCTGCGCGAGGTGGAGAACGGTCGGCTGCGCGCCGCTGATCTCGGGGCCGATCTGGGCGAACGCGCCACGCTGGTGCAGTTCTCGTCGGCGTTCTGCGCCCCCTGCCGGGCGACCCGCCGGATCCTGGACGAGGTCGCCGGGATGGTCGACGGCGTCGTCCACGTCGAGGTGGACGCGGAGGCGAACCTCGACCTCGTCCGGCGGTTGGAGATCGTCCGGACGCCGACGGTCCTGGTGCTCGACGCGGCCGGCCGGATCGTGCGGCGGGCGGCCGGCGCGCCGCGCAAGGTGGACGTGATCGCCGCGCTCGGCGCCGCCGTCACGTGAAATACAGGGCTCTGACCTGCGCTGAGACCCTCCTCACCGTCTCGGTGGGCGAGACGGGCGTGACATCGCGGCCCGTCGCGGTTTAGCATCGGAACGTGCGTTACTGGACAGAGCAGCTGCTCACGAAGCGTCGCGCGGTCGACTTCTGCCGCGTGTCCGCCTCGCTCTGTCGCCTGGTCTGAGGCATCGAGCCGAATCCGACCCCGGTTGTTCTGAAACACCGCCCGCGCGCACGCTTCCCCGGTTCCGGGAGCCCCCGATGCAGGTCGATCCGCGAGGACAACGGCTTTCCGCCGTCCTCACCCCGGTCGTCCTGGCGGTGGTCCCGGCCACGGGAAGCGGGGGTCCGCTCGCCGCCCAGGCCGTCGTCTTCCCTCTCAGGAGCACTTCTCGGTCTGCGGTTCCCGCTCGTACGGACCGGCCTTCCGGCCGCTCGTACGGCGTCGGCGGGCCCGTCGCGCGAACCCGAACCCCGTTCCCCGCCCCGCTCCACGCGGGGTACTGGACGGGTGTTCACGCTGGTGGGAACGGTCGGATTCGTGGCGGGGCCGCTCTGGCCCGCCATCGCGGGCCCGCCCCGGTCCGCGCTCGGTGCCACGGCCCTCGCGCTTGCGGCGGCGTTCCTGAACCCGGCGTTCGGGCCCTGCCCCGGCTGCGAGCCGTACCCGCCGATCCGCCGCCCGCTATGAAGAATCGCTCCGACAGGAAGGTTCCCGAATGAGCCGCTCCGACGTCCTGGTGGACGCCACTTGGGTCGAGGCCCACCTCGACGACCCCGGCCTCGTCCTGGTCGAGGTGGACGAGGACGTGTCCGCCTACGACAAGGGCCACATCCGCGGTGCCGTGAAGATCGACTGGAAGACGGAGCTGCAGGACCCGGTCCGCCGCGACTTCGTCGACCGGCAGGGCTTCGAGGAACTGCTGTCCCGCAAGGGCATCGCCAACGACGACACCGTCATCCTCTACGGCGGCAACAACAACTGGTTCGCCGCCTACGCCTACTGGTACTTCAAGCTGTACGGCCACGCCGACGTCAAGCTCCTGGACGGCGGCCGCAAGAAGTGGGAGCTGGACTCCCGCGAGCTGGTCGTGGACGTCCCGTCCCGTCCGGCCACGCAGTACAAGGCCGCGGAGCAGGACCTGGCGATCCGCGCGTTCCGCGACGAGGTCGTGGACGCGATCGGGACGCAGAACCTGATCGACGTCCGCTCGCCCGACGAGTTCTCCGGGAAGCTGCTCGCGCCGGCGCACCTGCCGCAGGAGCAGGCGCAGCGGGCCGGGCACGTCCCGACCGCGCGCTCGATCCCGTGGTCGAAGGCGGCCAACGACGACGGCACGTTCAAGTCCGACGAGGACCTGCGCGCGCTGTACACCGAGGCCGGCGTGGACCTCGGCAAGGCCACCATCGCCTACTGCCGCATCGGCGAGCGCTCGTCCCACACCTGGTTCGCCCTGCACGAGCTGCTGGACCTGCCCGAGGTGAAGAACTACGACGGCTCCTGGACCGAGTACGGCTCGCTCGTCGGCGTGCCGATCGAGCTCGGCGAGCCCAAGTAACCCCGACCCCACCTGGTAAGACACCCGTCCGCCGTGCCAGGCGGAGAAGGAGGACCCCGATGACCCAGGGTTGCGCAGCGCCCGCGCAGACGGCGCACGTCCCGGCGACCGTCGACCTTGCCAACGAGGCCGTGATCCAGGGCACCGTCGTCCGCGACGGACAGCCCGTGTCGAGCGCCTACGCCCGCCTGCTGGACTCCAGCGGCGAGTTCACCGCCGAGGTCGTGACCGGCGACGAGGGCGTGTTCCGCTTCTTCGCCGCCGACGGCGACTGGACCGTCCGCGTGCTCGCCGCGGGCGGCGTGAGCGTGGACCGCACCGTCTCGGCCCGGACCGGCGAGGTGGCCGCCCTCGAGGTGACCATCTGACGCTCCGGACCCGTGCCGGAACCGCTCGTCCGGAACCCCGCCTGGCCCCGCGCCCGGCGGGGTTCCGCCGTTCCGGGCCGCCGGCCCGGCGCCGGGCCGCGCCGGCGGAGGCTCGCGGCGGCGGAGGCTCGCGGCGGCGGGTCGGGCGGCCGGGTGATTGTCGGTAATGTACGGGTCCAGCCGGAGAGCGGTGCCTGCGGGAGGACGAAGAATGCGCGTACCGGGCGTGAGGCCGGGAGTGGCCGCCGGAGTCACCGGCCTGGCCCTGTCGTCGGTGCTGGTCGCGGTTCCGGGCGCGGTGCCCGGCGCGGTGGCCGCGGAGCCGCACGCCGCGCCGAGCCCGACGCACAAGCCGACGACGAAGCCGACGCACAAGCCGAGCAGCAAGCCGTCCGGCAAGCCTTCGGACAAGCCTTCTGACAAGCCCACCCAGAAGGTGGAGACCAAGCCCGCCGCCCGGTGCGACAACCCGCCGGCCGGCGCACCGGCGTCCGCGATCACCCAGCAGCCGTGGGCGCAGGCGCGGCTGGACTTCGAGAAAGTCTGGGCGACCACCAGGGGCGACGGCATCAAGGTCGCGGTCGTGGACAGCGGCATCGAGACCACCAACCCGCAGCTGCGCGGCAAGGTCGTCGGCCGGTTCGGCCCGGACGACGGAAGCGTCCGCGACTGCCCCGGCCACGGCACGCCGGTCGCGGGCATCATCGCCGCGAGCGACATGCGCCGCAAGAACGTCCCCTTCTTCGGGGTCGCGCCGGACGTCCGGCTGCTGGACGCCAAGTTCACCTCGTCCGAGTCGTCCGACAACGACAAGAACCTCGCCCAGGCGATCAAGTGGTCGGTGGACAAGGGCGCGCGCGTGATCAACGTGTCGGTCGACTCGCCGGAGACGCCCTGGCTGCGGCAGGCCGTGCGGTACGCGCAGGCGCACGACGTGCTGATCGTCGCGGCGGCGGGCAACGCCAAGGACCAGAGCAAGGCCCTGCCCGCCTACCCCGCCGACTACCAGGGGGTGCTCTCGGTCGCGGCGGTGGACGCCCAGGGCTCGATCTCCAACTTCTCCAACATCCGGTCCCGCATCGACGTCTCGGCCCCCGGCCAGGGCGTCACGTCCATCTTCGGCAAGGGCTACGCGGTCGGCTCGCTGGACGGCACCAGCTTCGGCGCGCCCTACGCCGCCGGGATCGCCGCGCTCGTCCGGGCCCGGCACCCGCGGCTCACCTACCAGCAGGTGATCAACCGGATGGAGATCACCGCCGAGGGCAGCATCGGCACGGGCAGCGGCTACGGCATGATCAACCCGGTCCAGGCCGTGACCGGGCTGGTCGACCCGAACGCCAAGCCGCAGCAGAAGCAGCCGAAGAAGTCGCTGTCCGGCGCGGTGAACATCGCGCCCGTCCCGCCGACCGACCACCGGACCCGCAACATCGCCCTCGGGGTCGCGGGAGGTTCGATCGGTGTGGCCCTGCTGGTGGCCTTCGGCGGCGCGGTGATCCCGCTCGGCCGACGCCGCGGCTGGCGTCCGACCAAGGCCCGCATCCCGGTCGAGCAGCAGGACTGACCACGAGCGACGAGAAAGCCCCGGCGAGTCGCCGGGGCTTTCTCCTTTAACGCGTTCGCTGCCCGTCCTCCGTCAGGACTCCCGGGGAGTGCTGGGGTGGAAGCCGGTCTGGATGAGGCGCTTCCCGGCCCGCCGGTCGACGTGCGTGCCGCGCCCCTTGGGCAGGGGCTGCGGGCGGACGTCGAACAGGTTGCCCTCGTCCTTGTTGCCGGACATGATCAGCGCCGGGCTCGCCATGTCCTTCAGGCGCTGCAGGACCGGGTCGAACATCGCGCGCCCGGAACCGCCCATGGTGCGGGCGAGGATCAGGTGCATGCCGATGTCGCGGGCCTGCGGCAGGAGCTCGGCGAGCGCGGCGAGCGGGTTGCCGGACGGGGTGGCGACCAGGTCGTAGTCGTCCACGATCAGGAACAGCTCCGAGCCGGACCACCAGGACCGGTTGCGCAGCTGCTCCGGCGTGAGGTCCGACGGGGGGAGCCGGTTGACCAGCGCGCCGTTGGTGTCCTTCATCAGGCCCGCCGCGGCCGTCGAGGACGCGGCGTACCCGATGACGTGCTCGCGCTCGGCCGAGTCGAGCAGCGCGCGGCGGTAGTCGAGCATGATGATTCGCGCCTCGGCCGGGGTGTACCGCTCGCAGATCGAGTCGACCAGCACCCGCAGCAGGTTCGACTTGCCGCACTCGTTGTCGCCGATCATGACGAAGTGCGGGTCGGCCTCGAAGTCCAGCAGGACCGGCGACAGGGTGTTCTCGTCGATGCCGATCGGGACGCGCTTGCCGGTCTCGGCCACCTGCGGGAGCTGGGTCAGCGGCAGCTCGTCCGGCAGCATCCGGACCTTCGGCGCGCCCGGCCGGCCCTGCCAGGCCGCGTTGACCGTGTCGACCAGGTGCTTGACCCCGGCGGACAGGTCGTCGGCGGACGTCCCCCCGTCGATGCGCGGCAGCGCGCCGAGGAAGTGCAGGCCCTCGCGGGTGACGCCGCGGCCCGGCCGGCCCTCGGGGACGTTGGCGGCGAGCTTGCGGTCCATCTCCGACTCGTACGGGTCGCCGAGCTTCAGCTCCAGCTTGGTCGCGAACAGGTCCCGGATGGTCATCCGGAACTCCGACCACTTGTTGGTCGCGGCCATGATGTGGATGCCGTAGCCGAGGCCGCGCGCGGCGAGGTCGGTGATCGTCGTCTCGATCGCCTCGAACTCCGACCGGACGGTCAGCCAGTTGTCCACGACCAGGAACACGTCGCCGAAACCGTCGCCGGGGATCTGGCCCTCGGCGCGCAGCCTGCGGTACGCGGCGATCGACTCGATGCCGCGCTCGGAGAACATCCGCTCGCGCGACTCCAGCAGGCCCGCGACCTCGGCGACGGTCCGGCGGACCCGGTCCGGGTCGAGGCGGGACGCGATGCCGCCGACGTGCGGCAGGTCCGACAGGGACGCCATCGAGCCGCCGCCGAAGTCCAGGATGTAGAACTGGACCTCCTGCGGCGTGTGCATCAGAGCCAGGGACGTGATCAGCGTCCGCATCAGGGTCGACTTGCCGGACTGCGGCGAGCCCGCCACGCCGACGTGGCCGGCTCCGCCCGACAGGTCGAGCCACATCGGGTCGCGGCGCTGGTCGAACGGGCGGTCGACGATGCCCGCGAACGCGTGCAGCCGTCCCCGGCCCTCCCAGCCCGCGGTGGTGAACCCGTACTCGGGGGTGGCCTGGAGGTTCGGCAGGCTGGCGTCCAGCGAGGACGGCTCGTCCAGCGGCGGCAGCCAGATCGGGTGCGGCGGCGGGCCGTGCCCGGCGAGCTGCTTCACCACCATGTCGAACATGCTGATCTGCGGGCCGTCGTCCTCCTTCTTGGCCTGCTTCTGCTGCGGGTTCTCCAGCATCTGCGGCTGCACATAGGTCGGGGTGAACGGCACGATCTGCGCGACCTGGCGCGGACCGCCCGCGTCCTGCTGCTGCGGCGCGTCCTCGTCCGGGCTGTAGGGACCCGAGACGTAGGCGGCGCGGAAGCGGGTCATCGTGTCGGTGCCGACCTTCAGGTAGCCGTTGCCGGGTGCTTGCGGGAGTTCGTAGGCGTCGGGGACGCCGAGGACGACGCGGGACTCCATGGCGGAGAAGGTGCGCAGGCCGATGCGGTAGGACAGGTGGGTGTCCAGGCCGCGGAGCTTGCCTTCCTCCAGGCGCTGGGAGGCGAGCAGGAGGTGGACGCCGAGGGATCGTCCGAGTCGTCCGATCATGACGAACAGTTCGGCGAAGTCGGGCTTGGCGGACAGCAGTTCGGAGAACTCGTCCAGGACGACGAACAGGGTGGGCATGGGCTTGAGGGGCGCGCCCTGTTCGCGGGCCTTCTCGTAGTCGCGCAGTGAGGCGTAGTTGCCGGCGGCGCGCAGCCATTCCTGGCGGCGGACCATCTCGCCGTGCAGGGCGTCGTACATGCGGTCGACCAGGGGGAGTTCGTCCTCCAGGTTGGTGATGATGGCCGACACGTGCTGCAGGCCGTCCATGCCCAGGAAGGTCGCGCCGCCCTTGAAGTCGACCAGGACGAAGTTCAGTACCTCCGACGAGTGCGTCATCACCAAGCCGAGCACCAGCGTCCGCAGCAACTCCGACTTACCGGCGCCGGTCGCGCCGATGCACAGGCCGTGCGGGCCGAAGCCGCCCTGCGCGGCCTCCTTGATGTCCAGTTCGACCGGGCGGCCGTCGGCGTCGACGCCGATCGGCACGCGCAGCCGGTTGCGCGGCGCGCGAGGACGCCAGGACTGCGCGACGTCCAGCCGGGCGGCGTCACCGACGTTCAGCAGCCGGGTGAGCGTCATCGCCTGGGACAGCGCGTCCAGCTCGCCGCCGCCCGAGGCGGCCGACGCGCGCAGCGGCGCGAGCTGCCGGGCCAGGCCGTCCGCCTGGACGTAGCTGAACCCGTCCGGGCGGCCGAGCAGCGTCGGGACGTCCTTGCCGGTGCGGTCGCGGCGGAGCATCGCCATCTTGTCCGCCGCCACGCGCAGCCGCAGCATCGTGTTGTCGGCGGTGTGCGCGACGTGCCCGGAGATGTCGATGACGCAGACGCCCTCGATGCCGTCCGCGCCGATCTGCGAGTCCGGCGTGACCGCGCCGCCGTCCACGATGACGATGTGGTACGGCAGGTCGTTCTGGGACAGGCCGGGGGTGAACCGGGGCCGGTCCTTCACCTCGAAGGCGAGCATCGCCTCCAGCTCCGACAGCGTGTTCGCCATCAGCCGGACGGGCCCCGCCGCGTCGGTGACCTGCGGGTGCATCGAGTGCGGCAGCCACTTGACGAAGTCCCAGTGCGACATCGCCTGCGGCGACGCGCACACGCTGACCCGCATGTCGTCGGGCGAGTGGAACGCGCAGAGCTGGGCGATCATCGCCCGGACCATGCCGCGCACCGCCTCGATGTCCCCGGCCGGCAGGATCCGCGAGAACGACGGCAGCGACACCGCGACCGGCAGGTTCGGCACCGTCGAGTGAGCCCGGACGAACCGGCGCAGCGCGCCCGCCGTCATGGGCTCCAGATCCTCGATCGGCTTAGTCTCCGGCGGGATCAGCTGGACGGCGAGCTTCTGCGGGCCGGCGCCGATCCGCACGTTGCCGAAGTCGGGGTCGGTGGGACGGCGCTCCCAGATCCGGGCGCTCATCACCAGCGACCACAGCGAGTCCGGTGCCGGGCTGTTCCACTCCAGCGACTCGCGCTGCTGGTCGGCGGCGCGGCGGACCTTGCGGCGCGCCTGCGACAGGTACCGGAAGTAGTCGCGGCGGGCGCCGTTCAGCTTGAACTTGCGCTCGCCGGAACCGCGGGTCAGCTGGCCGATCAGCATGCCGAGCATCGCCAGCCCCATGCCGCCGGAGCTGATCGCCGCCATCGGGCCGCGGCTGTTGCCGCCGAGCAGCATCAGTCCCATCATCAGCGGCATCACCGCCATCGGCAGGAAGGTGAGCACCGCCTGCATGCCGCCGCTCTGCTGCTCGGGCAGCTCGGGCGGCGACTCCAGCAGGAGCTCGCCCTTGGGTGCCGGGGGCGGCTGCCTGCGTTCCTTGCGTCGGACGAGGATCGTGCTCACCTGGGAGTTCCCTCCACGGATGCGCCGGTGGCGTCGGGCTCGGGGTCGGATGCGGGGCGTTGGCACACCCGTCCGGTCCGGGCTCGGGGACGAGCGCCGGGCGGCGGGCCGTGCGGGATCGGGGCGGGACTCGGGGCCGGACGGGCGGGGGGTCAGGTCGGGACCGGACAGGCCGGAGGGCGAGCCCGGGCCGGACGGGTGTGGGTCATATCGGTATCAGGTCGGCGTCGCGCCCGTTACGGGTGAGGTTCGGAGTAACCGGCGGTCAGCGGTTGATTTAGCGTAATGGGACCCAACATCCTAGGCTTCGCGTTCGATCCGACGATCCGGAGGACGGGAGCCCAGTGAATTCCCCCGCCACAACCGAACTGTGCAGGGTGACGATCGTCGCGCCACGACGGCGGATCGACGTCTCGCTCCCCGCGGACGTTCCCCTGGCGCACATGCTGCCCACCCTGCTGCGCGCGGCCGGGGAGAACCTGGCGGACGCCGGGCTCGCCCACTCCGGCTGGGTGCTGCAACGCCTCGACGAGGGCGCGTTCGACGCCGCCCACACGCTGAGCACGCTCGGCGTCCGCGACGGCGAGATCCTGTACTTCCGCCCGCGCATGGCGCAACTGCCGGAAATGTCGTTCGACGACGTCGCCGACGTCATCGCCGAGGGCATGAAGGAGCGCTCCGACCGCTGGCGGCCCGCGTCCACGCGCCGGTTCGGCCTCGGCGCCGCGGCCGCCGCGCTGCTGGTGGGGGCGTTCGTCATCGCGATGTCCGGGCCGCCGTGGGTGGCGCCCGCCGCCGTGGCCGGCCTGGTCGCGGTGGTCACCGTGGTCGCCGCCGCCGCGCTGTCGCGCGCGTTCGCCGACTCGGGCGCGGGCATGATCCTCGGCTACGCCGCCCTGCCGCACGCCTTCCTCGCGGGACTGCTCGCGCCCGCCCGGCCGCACACGTCGCTGCTCGACCTCGGCGCCCCGCACATGCTCGCCGGGTTCGGCGTGATGGCCCTGGTCTCGGTGATCGCGATGTTCGCCGTGGCGGACGGCCTGGCGACCTTCCTCGGCGTCACCGTCGCGGCGGTCGCGGGCGCGCTCGCGTCCGGCGTCGAGCTCGGCGTCGGCGGCCTGCCGCCCGCCGGCCTCGCCGCGTGCGCCGCGGTGATCGTGATGATGCTCACACCGGCCGTCCCGTCGCTCGCCTTCAAGCTGGCCCGGATGCCGCTGCCGCCCGTCCCGGCGAGCGCCGACGACCTGCGCCGCGACACCGAGACCGTGGACGGCCGCCAGGTGCTCGCCCGCACCGGCATCGCCGACCGGTTCGCGACCGGCCTGATCGCGGGCGTCGCGCTGTCGGCCGTCGGCGGGATGG
>NZ_JBFAOF010000188.1:0-9888 GCF_040675125.1 Spirillospora sp. NPDC049652
ACCGTGCTCACAGCCCTCGCCGGGCTCGCGGTCTTCCCGACCCTGCCGATCGCCGTCCGCGCCCTCGACGGACTCTGGCTGTACCCCTTGGTCGCGAGCGCCTTCGTGGCGGCCGGCCTGGTCGGCGGGGTCGTCGGCGGCGCCTGGTCGGACCGGTCGGGCCCGGGACGCCCGCTCACCGCGGGGCTCGCCCTGGCCGTCGTGACCCTGGTGGTGTCCGGGACGGCCGGGACGGTCTGGCAGCTCGCCGCCGGACGGTTCCTGGACGGGGTGTCCGCCGGGATGATCCTGGTGGCCACCAACGCCGCGATCGGGCAGACCTTCCCCGACCGGCTGCGGCCCCGCGTCCTGGCCCTGCTGAGCGCCGCCTGGGTGGGGCCGTCCCTGATCGGCCCGCCGCTCGCCGGCCTTGTCGTCTCGTGGTGGTCGTGGCGCTGGGTGTTCCTCGGCCTCGCGGCGCTGACGCTGCTGCCCGGCCTGGCGGTGATCGTCCTTCTGGGCCGGCTGCCACGGCGCGGCGCACCCGCCGGAGCCGAGGGCCCCGGCCTGGTCGTGGCCCTGGCGGTGAGCGTGGGAGCCGGGCTCGGGCAGTACGCGCTGTCCGGGCACGACGCCGTGCACCTGGCCTGCGGAGCGGCCGCCGTGCTCGTGCTGGCCGCGTTCGTGCGGCGCATGGTGCCGCCGGGCACATGGCGGGCCGCGTCCGGCCTCCCGGCCACGGTGCTGCTGGCCGGTCTGGCGTCCGGGACGTTCTTCACCCTGGAGGCCATGGTCCCGCTGATGCTGAACCTGGACGGCCGCGTCCCGCCGGCGGTCGCGGGCCTGGCGTTCACCGGGTCGGCCGTCGCGTGGGCCATCTCGTCCTGGGCGCAGAGCCGGTGGCTGGCCGAACGGCCCCGGCACCTGCTCGTGGCGGCCGGCGCACTGCTGCTCGCCCTGGCGACCGGCGGCGCGGGGATCGCGGCGGCGGCCGGGCTGCCCGCATGGATCCCGGCGTCGGCCCTGGTCGTCGCGGCCGTGGGCATGGGCATGACCGCGCCGACCCTGACCGTCCTGTCGCTGGCGCACGCCCCGTCCGGGCGGACGGGCTATGCGGGGAGCGCGATGCAGACCAGCCAGAACCTCGGGCAGATCGCGATCCTGGCACTCGGCTCGGCGCTGCTCGGCACGACCGTGTCCACGGCGGCGTCCACGGCGGGGTTCGGGCCCGCGCTGGGCGTGCTCGTGGTCCCGAGCCTGGCGATCGTCATGCTCGCCCGGCGTGCGCGGTCCGCGCGGCCCTAGCCAGGGCCAGCTTCGCGAGCATCTCGTCCAGGGACCACTGGTCGTTGGCGTGCTCGCCGAGCTTTGACGCGAGGACGGTCCCGTCCTGGGCGATGAGGAAGTCGCCGGGCAGGCCGAGCCGTCCGCCGGTCGGGCGGGACCTCGGGAACGGGTCGCGGCGCAGCAGACCCGCGACCACTGCGCGCACCATCATCGGCCACGCGCGCGGGTCGAGCAGGGCGCGCGGCGTCGACTCGACGCCGAACTCCAGGTAGAGCCTGCGCTCCGGGTCGGGGATGACGTCGAACGGCAGGTGCTCGACGTGCTCGCGCAGTTCCTCGGCGGGCGCGTGGAAGACCACCACCTCGTGGACGTCCGCCGCCTCGATCTCGGCGTTCCGGACGGCGAACGAGCGCAGGTGCACGTTGCAGATCGGGCAGCCCGCGAAGCGGCGGAACTGCAGGTGGACGACGCGCTCGGGGTCGGGCACGCGGACCGCCGCGCCGGTCACCGACGTCAGCTCGTGGGCGGGGACGTGGGTCTGGTCGAACCTGGGCACGGGAAGCCCTCCCTGTAGGTGTACGGCATACACTCATGAGGGTAGGCGTATGTCGTACGCTGTCAAGACCATGCCGCGACCCCGCTCCCTCACCCGGCCCCAGCTCGCCGCCGCCGCCCTGGTCGTCATCGACCGCGACGGCCTCGCCGCCCTCTCCATGCGCGCGGTCGCCAAGGAGGTCGGCGTGAGCACCATGGCGCTCTACCGGTACGTCGACAGCCGCGAGGACCTGGAGGCGCTGGTCGTCGAGCGGGTCCTCGCCGGCATGCCGACCGGTCCGCCGCCGGACGGCCCGTGGCGCGAGCGGGTCGCCGCACTGGTCGAGCGGCTCCGGCTCGCGGTCACCGCCCACCCCGAGACCGTCCCGCTGGCGCCGGTGCACCGGCACCGCTCGATCACGCTGCTGCGCTGGTCGGAGACCCTGCTCGGGGTGCTGGCCGACGCCGGGTTCGGCGGCGACGCGCGGATCGTCGCGCTGCGCGGCGTGACCGCCTACATCATCGGCGCGATCCAGCTGGAGCACCTCGGCCCGCTGTCCGGGCCCGGCACCGACGTGATCGCCGCGCTCCCGCCCGAGGAGTTCCCGCACATGGCGGCGGCGGGGGCCCGGGCGCGCGGGATCTCCTCGCACGAGGAGTTCCGGCGCGGCCTCGACCTCCTCCTGGACGGCCTCGACCACCGGACCGCGCCCCGCCCGGACGCGCCCAGCCCGGACGTGCGCTGACCGCCCTACGGACCTCGACTGGGCAGGTCAGCGCGCGAGGTGGGACGGCTGCCGCGCGAGCACCTCGGCGGCCTGCGCCACGATCGCGCCGATCAGCTCCGCGCAGCTCGGCAGGTCGTCGATCACCGCGACGACCTGCCCGGACGCCATCACTCCCAGGTCCGGACGGCCGTCGACCATCGCGGCCTTCAGCAGCATCGGCGTGTTGGCGGCCATGAGCACCTGCGACCACGACAGGTCCTTGCCGTGCTTCATCGCCCTGCCGTCGGCGAGCATCGCCCGCCACGACATCCCGGAGATCTTCCGGAACCGGGCGGCGTTCCGCAGCGCCCGCACCAGCCCCGACACCCGGCCCGCCTCCTCCAGGCCGGCCACCAGGTCGCTGCGCAGAACTCGGTGCGGCATGCCGTCCACCTGCCGGGTCACCACCGTCTCCGACGTCCCGAGGTAGACCTTCTTCACCCCCTCCGGGACCGAGCTGTCGGAGGTCAGCAGGAAGCGCGTGCCCATCGCGACCCCGGCCGCGCCGTAGGCGAGCGCCGCCGCCAGCCCGCGCCCGTCGAAGAACCCGCCCGCCGCGATGACCGGGATGTCCACCGCGTCCACGACCTGGGGGAGCAGCAGCGTCGTCGCGACCGGCCCGGTGTGCCCGCCGCCCTCGCCGCCCTGCACCAGCACCGCGTCCGCGCCCCACGCGGCGACCTTCTCGGCGTGCCGCCGCGCCCCCACCGACGGGATCACCACCACGCCCGCGTCCTTGAGCCTGGCGATCAGCTCGCGGCGCGGCGCCAGCGCGAACGACGCGACCCGCACGCCCTCCTTGACGAGCACGTCGATGCGGTCGCCCGCGTCGCCCGCGTCCGCGCGCAGGTTCACCCCGAACGGGGCGTCCGTCCGGTCCTTCACCTCGCGGACGGCCAGCCGCAACTGCTCCAGCGTCATCGTCGCCGACGCCAGCACCCCCAGACCGCCCGCGTTCGCGACGGCCGAGACCAGGCGCGGCCCCGCGACCCAGCCCATGCCCGTCTGCACGACCGGGTGCCGGACACCGGTCAACCGCGTCAGCGGCGTGTCGAGCACCTGCCCGGAGCTCATGCCGGGACCTCGCGGTCGCGCAGACCCTTCGGATCCAGCACCTCGCGCATGATCCGCAGTTCCTCGGCGGTCGGGGGGCGCGTCTCGGGCACCTCGTCCGGGATCACCGGCTCGAACCCCGTCGCGGCCACCACGTCCTCCACCCGCACCCCGGGATGGACGGTCCGCAACCGCATCCGGTGGTCGGGCGTCGCGAAGTCGAACACGCACAGGTTCGTGACGACGGCGCGGATCTCGTGCGCCCCCCGGTCCCAACCCACCCCGCTCACGAAGTCGACCTTCTCGGTGAACACGCGCGTCGAGTGCTTGGGCACCCAGTAGCTCGTGGGGTTCAGACGGGTGTTGCCGGGCGCGCCGCGCGACCCCAGCAGCTGCCTGGCCGGCTCGGCCCAGTCGCCGATCGCGGAGATGTTCATGTTCCCGAACGGGTCGATCTGGCTCGGGCCCATCACCACGTGCCGCCGTCCGTTCAGCACCAGCCACAGGTGGTCGCGGAACGGCAGCCAGCCCTCGATCTCCGCCGCGGACGCGCCGAGCGGCGTCGGCTCGGCCGCCAGCACCGGCCCGCCGTCGGTGGTCAGCAGGCCGGGCTCGAACGTCGCGCGCGCCAGCCGCGACCCGAGCATCGGGACGAACCCGGCGACCGCCGCCGCCACGATCTCGCCGTCCCCCCGGAACAGCTCGGCGCAGGCGACGGCGCACACCTCGGCGCGCGACGCCGTGGCGACAGAGGGGCTCATCGGTGGTTCTCCTCTCGGAACGCCCGCACCGCGTCCTGGTAGGCGGCCTCGTCGCCGGACAGGAACCGCTCGGCGAAGGCCGTCCACTGGTCCGGGTCGGCGGCGGCCTTGGCGTAGTGGCGCTGGAACGCCTCGTCGCGTCCGTGGTCGGGCTCGCAGGTGGTGAAGTGCGCGCCGTTGGGCGTCTCCACGACGCCGGCCACGTGCGCCCGACTGATCAGCAGCGACTGCAGCGGGCCCTCCTTGAGCAGGTCGGAGGTGTCCACGAGGCGTTCGCATGAGACGTACGAGGTACCGGCGGCCTTGACGAACAGGTCGTCCATGTACGGGTCGGGGCCGAGGTACTGCGCGTTGCCGCGCGCGTCGGCACGGTTCATGTGCACCAGCGCGACGTCCAGCGTGAGCGCCGGCACCGCGACCAGCTCCTCGCCGTCCCCGTAGGGTGACCGGACGGTGCGCAGCGACGGGTTCACACGCAGCACGTCCGAGCCGAGCCCGGCGGGCGTGGGCAGGAACGGCAGGCCGTGCGCGGCCGCGTACAGGCCGAACATGAACATGCCCTCGTCGTACTCGGTCAGCTCGATCGAACCGCTCTGCCGCGCCGCGCGGAAGTGCGGCTCCAACGGGACCGTGTCGAGGGTGACGAACGCGGCGACCAGCCGCCGGACCTTCCCCGCCGCGCACAGCAGCCCCACGTCCGGGCCGCCGTAGGACACCACGGTCAGGTCGCGCAGGGACGAGCGGCAGATCGCCCGGACGAGCGCCATCGGCTTGCGCCGCGACCCCCAGCCGCCGATCCCGACGGTCATGCCGTCCGACAGCGAGCCGACGACCTCGTCGATCGTCATCACCTTGTCGGACGTGGTGCGGTCGGGTGTCGTGCGGGCGCCCATCACCGCGCTCCCTTCTCGACGAACTCGTCCCTGGCCCGGTCGCCCGCGCCGACGAGGTTCAGCTCGAACGTGAAGCCCTGCTCGAACCGGTAGGACCGCTTCACGTCGACCGGGTCGATGCCGTTCAGCGACTCCTTGGCCCGCCGGATCACGTAGCGGTCCTTGGCGGCGATGTCCCCGGCGACCTCCATCGCCTTGGCGCGCAGCCCGGCGGGCGGCACGACCTCCAGCACCGAGCCGTGCCGGTGCAGCTCCTCGGCGGTCACGTTGCGGCACGTGTAGACCATGGCGCGCATGAGGTGCTGCGGGACGAGCCGGGCCAGGTGGGTGGCCGCGCCGAGCGCGCCCCGGTCGATCTCGGGCAGCCCGAAGTAGGCGTCCTCGGACGCCACGACGACGTCGGCGTTGCCCGCCAGCCCGATCCCGCCGCCCAGGCAGTGCCCGTGGACGGCGGCGACGACGGGCACCTCGCAGTCGTAGACCGCGGCGAACGCCGCGAAGCAGCCGCGGTTCGCCCCCACCAGCGCGGTGTGGCCGCCGGTCCGCTGCATCTCCTTGATGTCGACGCCGGCGTTGAAGCCGCGGCCCTCGGCGCGCAGCACCACCGCGCCGACCCGCGGGTCGCGTCCGGCCGCCAGCAGCGCGTCCGCCAGCTCGAACCAGCCCGCCACCGTCAGCGCGTTCACCGGCGGGGCGGCGACGACGATCTCCGCTATCCCGGACTCGTGGGTCGTGGTGGAGACTCCCATGCGCTACCTTTCCACCAAACATTTGTTAGAACTGACCGTAGAGGCCATCCCGGGGAGGGCGCAATGTCGCAGGAGCAGCGGCCGCAACTCGACCTCACCGGCCGGACGGCCGTCGTCACCGGCGGCGTCCGGGGCGTCGGCCTCGGCGTCACCCGCGCCTTCCTCGCCGCCGGGGCCGACGTCGTCGCCGTCGCCCGGCACGAACCGGCCGAGCTGCCCGAGGTGGACGGCCGCCGCGCCCGGTTCGCCGCCCTGGACGTCCGCGACCCGGACGCCGCCGAGGCGTTCGCCGGCGGCCTCGACCGCGTGGACGTGCTGGTCAACAACGCGGGCGGCACGCCGTTCCAGCCGGTCGCGGACGGCGACGTGCGCCGCCACATCAAGATCATCGAGTTGAACCTGGTGTCCGCGCTCGTGATGTCCCGCGCCGTCCACGCCCGCATGGCGGCCCAGGACGACGGCGGCTCGATCATCATGATCGGCAGCGTCAGCGGCGTCCGCCCCTCGCCCGGCACCGCCGCCTACGGCGCGGCCAAGGCCGGCCTGGCGAGCCTCGCGACCAGCCTCGCCGTCGAGTGGGCCCCGAAGATCCGGGTCAACACCGTCACCCTCGGGATGGTCCGCACCGAGAGCTCCCACCTGCACTACGGCGGCGAGGACGGCATCGCCGCCGTCGCCGGGACCGTCCCGCTCGGCCGCCTCGCCGACCCCGCCGACGTCGGCGCGGCGTGCGTGTTCCTCGCCTCGCCGCTCGCGGGCTACGTCAGCGGGTCGGCCCTGCTGCTGCACGGCGGGGGAGAGCGCCCCGCCTTCCTGGACGCCGCCACCGTCAACCGCGAGTGAACCGCCGACCGCGAGTGGACCGCCGACCGTGACAGAACCGTCGACCGCGACTGAGGAGCCGCCGATGATCTGCAAGGACCGCGTCGTCATCGTCACCGGCGCCGGGCGAGGGCTCGGCCGCGCGCACGCCCTGGAGTTCGCCCGGCAGGGCGCGCGGGTCGTCGTCAACGACCTCGGCGTCGCCCGCGACGGCACCGGCGTCCCCGCCTCCGGCACCGCCTCCGGCCCCGCCCGCGACGTCGTCACCGAGATCGAGAAGCTCGGCGGGCAGGCCGTCGCCAGCCCCCACGACATCGCCACCGAGGACGGCGCCGAGGCCCTGGTCGCCCTCGCCGTCGAGACCTTCGGCGGCCTGGACGTCCTGGTCAACAACGCAGGCTTCCTGCGCGACCGGATGCTGGTCAACCTGTCGGAGGACGAGTGGGACGCCGTCGTCCGCGTCCACCTCAAGGGCCACTTCCTGCCGCTGAAGCACGCGGGCCTGTACTGGCGCGCGCGGAGCAAGGCGGGCGCTCCGGTGGACGCCCGCGTGATCAACACCTCGTCCGGCGCGGGCCTGCTCGGCAGCGTCGGCCAGGGCAACTACTCGGCCGCCAAGGCGGGCATCGTCGGCCTCACCCTCGTCGCGGCCGCCGAACTCGGCCGCTACGGCGTGACCGTCAACGCCATCGCCCCCGCCGCCCGCACCCGGATGACCGAGGAGGTCTTCGCCCAGACCATGGCCGCGCCCGCCGAGGGCGGGTTCGACGCCATGGCCCCCGAGAACGTCTCCCCGCTGGTCGTGTGGCTCGGCTCGGCCGCGTCCCGCGGCGTCACCGGCCGCGTCTTCGAGGCCGAGGGCGGCCGGATCTGCGTCATGGACGCCTTCCGCCACGGCCCGTCCGTCGACAAGCGCGCGCGCTGGGACCCGGCCGAGGTCGGCGAGGCCGTCACCGTGCTGCTGGCCCAGGCTCCCACCCCCGAACCCGTCTACGGCGCGTCCTAGACCCTCAGGACGGGCGGTAGTAGGCGAGGTAGCGGCCGACCTGGGCGCAGTAGTCGCGGTACTTGGGCGGCGGGCCCCCGGCCTCCACGACCCGCTTGGAGGACGTGCGGTAGGTCGCGGCGAGGTTCAGTGCCGGGTCGCCCGGGACGTTCACGAGGTCTTTGCCCCAGTAGCAGAGGAACCTGCCCATCGCGGGGATGGACAGGTCCGGGGTGAGGTCGTCCGGGCGCGGCTCCGGGTTGTTCAGGCCGCCCGGCTGCCAGGCGGTCAGCACGTGCGGGGTCCAGCGGGCGATGCCGTACTCGCCCTTCACCGGATCGGCGAGGTTCGGGTCGAAGCCGCTCTCGACCTTCAGCATCGCCGCGATCAGTGCCGGGCTGAGGCCCGGCAGCCGGCACCACGTCCCGGCCCGGACGATCAGCCGCCGGTACTGCGGCGGGATGTCCCGGTCGGTGCGCAGCCAGCGGCCGTTCGGGTCGCCGGGCCCCGCATCGCGGTCCCCGGTGTGCCGCCCCGCGCCCGGCCCGTCGCCGCCGTTCATCGCCAGCAGCGTCCCGCCCCCGGCGGCCGTGGCCAGCGCCAGTACCCCGGCGGCCAGCAGCACCGGACGGCGCGTCCATCGCCCGCGGCGCGCGGCCCGGACGCCGGGCAGCGGATCGGTGTCGATCCTGCTGGTCGTCCGCGACAGCGCGTCCGCGAACTCTCCCGCCGACGGCCAGCGCCGGTTCCGGTCGGGGGCCAGGGCCCGGAGCACCACCGCGTCCACCGACGGCGGGACGCCCGGACGCAGCGCGCCGGGCGGCCGGGGCGCCTCCCCGGGCGGCTCGCCCGTCAGCAGGTGGTAGGCGAGCGCGCCGAGGCCGAACACGTCCGCGCGGTGGTCCGGCGCGCCGTCGATCACCGCCTGCTCGGGGGCCATGTAGCCGGGGGAGCCGGCGGGTAGGGTGAGGCTGGACAGCCGGTCCCCGGTCCGCGCGATGCCGAGGTCGGAGATCAACACCCGGTCGTCCCGGCCCGCGCCAGACCGCAGCAGGACGTTCGACGGCTTCACGTCCCGGTGCACGATGCCCTCGGCGTGCAGGTCGGCGAGCCCCAGGGCCACCTCGCGGGCCAGCCGCAGCGCCTCGCTCACCGGCAGCGGCCCGGCCGCGAGCAGGTCCTCGACCGTGCCCCGGTCGGCGTAGGTCATCACGAAATAGGGGCGGCCGTCCGGCAGCGCGCCGATGTCGAACACCTGGACGAGCCGGTGCGAGTCGACCTGGCGCAGCAGCCGCGCCTCCTGGACGAACCGCTCCCGGACGTCGTCCCGGCGGGCCCAGTGCTCGGCCAGGACCTTGATCGCCACCGGCGAGTCCAGCTCGGCGTCGTGGCCGAGCCACACCGCGGCGAAGGCGCCGGACCCGAGGAGCCGGTCGATCCGGTAGCGCCCGGCCGACGGAGGGGTCTCCATGCCCACCATGATGGGCGATCCCGGCCGGCCGCGGCAGGGCCTTGGCGATGAAGGCGGATACCGGACCGTTCGTCCCCCGCCCGGAATGCCGCGACCCGGGTGGGCGTTGCACCCTCCCGGACCCGGAAAATGATTCGCCGTCAGGGGGCCGGACGGCTACGGTGCCCCCGGTCCGTATTCTTGCTGTTGGTTATGAGGACACACCTGTGAGTTCGCCGCTCGCCGATCTGCGCGCGCGCCTGCCCGAGCTGATGCCGCGCGACAGGCAGCGGCTCCGCCGCCGGATCGAGGGCACCGCCAAGATGCGCGACGCCGCCCGGCGCGACCGCGTGGCCGCCGAGATCGCCGCCGAGGTCGAGGCCGCCGCCGGCCGGGTGGAGCGCCGCCGCGCCGCCGTCCCGACGGTCACCTACCCCGCCGAGCTGCCGGTCTCGCAGAAGCGGGACGACATCGCCGCCGCGATCCGCGACCACCAGGTCGTGATCGTCGCGGGCGAGACCGGGTCCGGCAAGACGACCCAGCTGCCCAAGATCTGCCTGGAGCTCGTTCCGGTGGCTCGCTAGGTAGGTGGTCGCGGCGCTGGACGC